>JBEKGL010000270.1:0-5760 GCA_050012815.1 Thermoguttaceae bacterium | reverse complement strand
TTTCAGGTTTGTGGCGCAGGCGTCTCGCTTGCGTCGAATTCGGGTGTTATCCAGCATTAAAATTTCAATTCCTGTAGGCGAGATACCTGCACCACAAAAACTTGCCCCCTACAACACTTCTTAATGCGTTTAATTGTCTGAAATACAAGAACCCCTCAGCCCCACGCTAGTATGGTTTTTTGCTATTTTCAAATAAAAAGTATTGACAAATACGGGGGGGGTGATAGATTGTGGCATAATTCAAAAATAAGTTCATGGTTTTTTAAAGTCTTTTTAAGAGGCAGCGTTAGCGTATCTGGCTACTGTTGTCCGCCCAGCAATGTAACGGCTCGCGCGGGTCATTCTCTTGTGCCGGATATTCTCCCTTTTGCTAACCGAAACGCACCTTGCTTCATGCGTTGCACAATCGGCACGGCAAAAGAGCGTCCGATTTACGCCATTGCAAGATTTTCAATATGTAATTAGCGAGCATCTTTTAACAAATGGAGATTTCAGCCATGAAACGATTTTTTATAGTGTGTGCCGCATTGTTTGTGTTTACCATATCTATTTCCTTTGTTAAGGCTGCGACACTGACGGCAAATATGACAGCGGATGATGCCTTTAGTTTTTATATTAGTTCCGATGATACTCAGTTGGGAACATTCATCGGGTCAGGCAATTCCTGGGGAACCACTTACACTTTTACGACAGGCATTTCATCCTCATGCTATCTCCATATTGTCGCCGAGGATACCCAAGGGGTTATAGCTGGATATATCGGCGATTTCTCACTTGCCGACACAAATTATTGTTTTTCCAACGGCGCGCAGACCTTGCTGACCGATGCGTCTGATTGGTCGGTTAGCAAGTCCGGCTTCGGCCAAAATTATGTCTCTCCTAATGCTTTTGCTTCAAATGGCTCATCGCCCTGGGGATACAAAAGCGGTATTTCCAGCAATGCTTATTGGATATGGACGAATAGCGGGTATGATCTCTACACTACTCGTTATTTTTCGACGAGCATCACGGCGGTGCCCGAACCCGTCGCGTGCATGTCGTTGATTGTGGGTATATGCTGCCTTCTTGCTTACCGCCAGCGGAAGCGGAAGTGATGCCGGCGGAATAGAACCATTCGTTGGAATATCGAGTTTCGTTGGGGCGGCAGTTAAACTGCCACCCCAACTTTTTTCGACGTGGCGACAGCGCGGGGTGTGTTTATTGAAGACCTCTTCCTTTGGCAAGCGCTCGCTTCAATACGCGATCTATCTTTTCGATGGTCGGTACGGAAGGAAGGTGGCGGCCGGTTTCTATGCGGCAGAGGGTTTCCACGCGAATGCCGGCGAGTTTGGCAAGTTGTTTCTGGTTCAGTCCGGCTTTCACTCGATCGCGGATGATGCCACGGGCGATGGTGGCGCAGCCGAACTCCACGGCCGGATAATTACCCTTTCGATCCGGATTGGGTAACGGCGGCAGGTCGGCCGCCTTGGCAAGAGTAGTCAGCCGCTCGTATTCCGTTCTTTCTAGAACCACGTAAGATTTTCCGTCAAGATTCAATGATTGGGTAGTCATGGTTTAATCCTCGTAAAATCGATCTCTATGCCCGATCTTCTCGATGCGCACTTCTTCGTCTTCAACGCGGAATTGCATCCGGTAGTCGCCGGTTCGCAGGCGAGATCTGCCCGATAGCGGCCCCCGAAGCGGTCTGGCCCCGCTAACGTCCGGCCAGTGCCTCAAGCGGTCGAAGAGATGAACAATTCTGGTCTGGATTGGCCGCGGCAGGGCTTCAAATTCCGCGGCGGCTTCAGGCGTCACAGTGACTTTTACCATTGCTGGATTCTACCTTGAATTGACAACAATGTCAATTATAGAATAATACGTTGACATGAGACATTTCTAACTTTCCGTTATCTTTGCTTCCTTGGTAACTATGGTGCCGCATGAGATAAACAATTATATTATGTTGTATAATTGATTACATAATGCTATATTATTTGGATCATTAGTGACATCATTCTGAATTAAAGGGCTGCATTTTATGCCTGAATCACATATCCAAGACCAACAGCGTGTCATTTTTGACAACATTCGCAATCAGCCCCCTCTTTGGCCGGTTGTTGCCGAACTGCTTTGGAAAGCCGCCCATGCCGAGGATGCAACCGCTTTTTTGAACCAGATTTTGCCAGCCATATTCGCGCAGGCCGGGGGCGATTACGCCGTTGCCGCCGCCCCAATCACCGGACGGTGGACGGTCGTCGGAGAGGCTGGGACCGGGCGATCGCTGCCATTGGAACTTTTGGCCGAAGTGCTCGATCGCCGAGCGGCCCGAAGCGCGGGCGAATGGGCGGCCGTGCCATTAATAGATACGTACAATTCATCGGCCGACGTGTTGGCCGTGCATTGCCGTAACGCCGCCGAATCGGGCAAAGTTCCGGCGGTACTGCAAAACCTCGCCCCAATCCTGGCCGATGCGCTCGCCTCGGTTCGCTTAAGTCAGCAAAACCTCAAGCGACTGAGCCGCATGGAGGCGATTCTGGAAATCGCCAACCAATGGAACCAAACCCACGAGGTCGAGCCGCTTCTGATACACATGGCCGAGGCAGCCACGCGGTTGTTGGCCGCCGATCGAGCGAGCATTTTTCTTTGGGACCGGACGAACCACACGCTTGTGGGCCGGCCGGCCCTGGGCATTCCCGGCGGCGAACTCCGCATACCCGACGACCGCGGCGTGGTGGGACAGGTAATCCAATCGGGCGAACCGCGCCGGGTTGACGTCGCCGTCGAACCCGGGGCCATCGACCGGCGGGTCGATGCCCAATTGCACTACCAAACCCGAACGCTGCTTTGCGTGCCGCTTCGCGGCCGGGAGGGCGAGTTATTCGGGGCCTTCGAGTTAATCAACAAACTCTCCGGCAGTTTTACGATTGAAGACGAACAAGCCCTTGTCGAACTGGCCGCCCATGCCGCGGTGGCCTTGGAAAACGCCCAGGATCGGCAGATATTGCTCTCGGCCAATCGTCAAATTGCCCAGCAGGCGGCCGAGCAGGTGCGTCTGATCGGCGAGAGTCCGCTCATCGATGCCCTGCGCTCGATCATCCGCCGCGTGGCCGACACCGATTTGGCCGTATTGATTTTGGGCGAAAACGGCACGGGCAAGGAGGTCGTGGCCCAGTCGATCCATTATCTCAGCCGGCGCCGCGATCAGCCGTTCATTCCCGTTAATTGCGCCGCCATTCCCGAAACCCTGGCCGAAAGCGAACTGTTCGGCCACGAAAAAGGGGCCTTTACCGACGCCCGGGAGGCCCGGGCCGGCAAATTCGAACTCGCCGCCGGGGGGACGTTGTTTCTCGACGAAATCGGCGATCTAAGTCTGGCCTGCCAGGCGAAATTGCTCCGCGTGCTGGAAGAAAAAGTTCTGCTCCGCGTGGGCGGTTCCACGCCCATTCATACCGAAGTCCGAGTGCTGGCCGCCACCAATCAAAATCTGGCCGAAATGGTGCGGACGAAAAAATTTCGAGAGGACCTGTATTTCCGTCTGAACGTGGTCACGCTCGAACTGCCCCCGCTGCACGCCAGGGGCGACGACGTCTTGCTCTTGGCCGAACATTTCTTGACCGACTTTTGCCAACGGGCACGGCGGAAAGTGCCTCGATTGACCGCCGCCGCGCGCAAGCGACTCATCGAGCATCCTTGGCCGGGCAACGTCCGCGAATTGCGAAATCTGATGGAGCGGCTGGCGTATCTTTCCATGGCCGACAGCATCGAGGCCGAAGACCTGGCGTTTATCCTTTCGCCGCGCGGTCAAGCGCCCTCGACGCCCAACTACAACCTGCCCCTGGCCCGGGCCACCAGCCAATTCCAGATTGAATACATTCGCCGCCTGATCGAGCAAAGCCGCGGCAACGTCAGCCAGGCCGCCGCCCGCCTGGGAGTGCATCGCTCCAACCTTTATCGCAAGATGCGGCAACTAGGCATGGAAACCGCCAACGATTGACGCAAAACCATTTGACCATAACTATTTTTATTGTAGAATAAGGATTATGAGAGAAGTCATCTTATATCGTGGCGAGGACAATTACTGGGTGGCGGAATGTCCCAGTCTGCCGGGCTGCGTTTCCCAAGGAGTTTCGCGGGAAGATGCAATCAAGAATATCAAGGAAGCCATTGAAGGATACATTCTTGCCCTACATGACGACGGATTGCCCATTCCCGAAGAACGATTTGAAGCCATGATTATTGCCGTATGAGCAAACTACCACGAGTATCCGGACGCGAAGCCGTGCGCGCTTTGGAGAAACTCGGCTTTTACGTCAAACGGCAGCACGGAAGCCACGTCATACTTCGCCGAGACAATCCGTTTGCTCAAACCGTCGTCCCAGATCACAAAGAACTCGACCGGGGCACGCTTCGGGCAATTCTTCGTCAAACAGATCTTTCGATCGACGATTTTTGTCGGTTGATATAGCACTCGCCCTGTTTCCATTCCATCTCTTGGCCGAAGGGTGGGGTATTTCAACTGTCTTTGGGATAGTCGTTTTCCATGTGGCACGTCCCGTGGGCAGGGGCTATAATTGTTAAGCATTACCACGCTGTCGATATTATTACATTCAATAGGTTTTTTTAATCACTCATGCGTCAATCTCCGTTGGTTAAAGACCTCCGTTCAGCGCTCGGCGGCGAGAATGTGATCTCGGCGCCTTCGGAACTGGCCGTCTACGACTGCGATGCCTTCACGCTTACGCGCAATCCGCCCGAGGCGGTGGTATTTTCGCAATCGACCGGGCAAGTCGCCGCCGCGGTGAAAATCTGCAACCGTCACGGCATGGCAATCGTGCCGCGCGGGGCGGGCACTGGTCTGGCCGGCGGATGTCTGCCCGTCGGACGCGGCGTCGTGCTCATGCTCACACGCATGAATCGCGTGCTGGAGGTCAGTCTCCGCGACCGCTGGGCCGTGGTCGAGGCGGGTGTTCACAATTCGCAACTTAACAAAGCACTGGCCGGCACGGGTTGTTTTTTCGCCGCCGAACCGGCCACGCAAGGAGCAAGCACGATCGGCGGAAATGTGGCCACAAACGCCGGCGGAGCGAATTTCCTCAAATACGGCGCGACCGTCAATCACCTGCTCGGACTGGAAGCGGTTCTGTGCGACGGCTCGATTGTCCAACTCGGTCCCATCGACGATCCGGCAAGCCTCGATCTCATCGGACTGATTTCGGGCGGCGAAGGCACATTGGCCGTTGTCACCAAGGTTTGGCTGCGACTGACGCCTGTTCCGCGAGACTATCGCACCATGCGGGCGATGTTTCCTTCCGTCGAAGACGCCGTCAACGCCGTCACGCAAATCCTCGCCGCGGGCATTGTTCCATCGGCAATCGAGCTTATGGATCAAGACATACTGGCCGCGGTAAACCAATCGTCCGGAACCGATATTCCCGCCGATGCGGGGGCCGCGTTGGTTATCGAGATCGATGGCCTAGCGCCTGGACTCGATCGGCAAGAAGAACAAATCATTTCGTTGTTAAATAAAAACCGTGCGCAAGAGGTGCAGCAGGCCTCGGCAGCCGAGGACCGAGAAACACTGTGGAAATGCCGTAAATCGGCCATTCCCGCCACTGGCCGGCTTAGCCCTAATTATATAATCGAAGACTGCGTTGTGCCGCGGAGTAGATTACCGCAAATGCTGCAACAGATCGCCGAAATCGGCCGGAAACATGAAGTAAGAATCTTGAATGTCGCCCATGCCGGCGACGGAAACCTGCATCCGATTATTTTGTACGACGA
>JBEKGL010000269.1:0-8886 GCA_050012815.1 Thermoguttaceae bacterium | reverse complement strand
ATGGGGCGCTCCTAAACGGCGATGATTTGTTCTTGCGTCAACCAAGCGGCATACTGAAGGGCCTGATCGATGTCGGCCGGCTCCAGTTCGGGATATCCCTCCAAGATTTCTTGAACCGTGGCGTGGTTGGCGACTTGGCCGACGATTACGGAGACAGGTATGCGCATTCCACGAATGCATGCCCGGCCGCCCATGATCTGAGGATCGAACGTAATGCGATCGAACGATGTCATCGTAATCACCTTTCCTCCTAATCTTGCCATTTTTCAAGGCGTCTGTCAATCCCCCCCATTCCCCCTAGATGGTTTTACTCCGATATAAAATTAAGTGATCGGGAATCTTTGTTCTTGACGTGGCCGGCGGCACCGGGGAATTACCGTTGGTATTGAAAGTTTATCCTTCGGTTTCATGCGGAATCGCCGGTAGCGTTACAAGGCAGACGGGGCAGGGGGAATTGCGCACTACGGCTTTGCAATCCAAGACCGGCGGCGCCTCGGAGATCGATTCCTCGATTTCGCCCAGGATCAGCAAGTCGCAATCCAATTGCTTTACCAGCACGGCGATTTGCTGATTGGGATCGCCCTCGGGCAACGGGCAGACCTCCACTTCTCTTTTCAGTTGTTCGGCCCGTTGCATGTCTTGTTGTAATAAATCGTTATTCGCAAGGTCGGGCGTAAGCGGCACGGATACGACGGACAAAGCCACCAGCGGATCGAGCATCGTAAGCGCGGCGGCAAACAGATCGCTGCTGGTCGAGGTGCCGTAGTGTAACAGAAGGACGTGGCTGACGCCGACGCCGGCGGCGCGCAATTCGGCCACCGATCGGGCCTTGCGTTCGCCTATTTTGGGAATCCGGTTTCCACCGGCCAGATCGAAGTATAAATCGCGGTTGCGGCTGAGGATGCGCACGGTAAGCGGAGTGGGATTGCCGCCGTGCATGTCGATCCAGTAGAAGGCGATTTGCTCGATCTGCTCGTCGGCCATATAGGCGTTCGACGCGCCGAGGACCAATTCCTGGGCGTTGATGTCCATGGCCGTGTGCACCACGGCGTACAAGGGATTGTTGGTGCGGATTATCAAGGGATGCACCTGTTTGCCCGCTTTTTCCGCGCGGTTGACAACCGCCGTCATCAAGGTGCGATTGTATTGGTCCAAGTCGGGACCTTGCGTTGAGACATCGCCGCGCAAGGCGACCTGGGCGGTCATCACGGCCACGTCGGTAGTTTCGGGATCGGTTTCGGCCAAAGTTTTTTCCAGCATGAAAAGATTCTGCGTCGAGCGGATAGCCACCAGTTTTCGGTAAGGCATGTTCAGACCCAGCACCGCCGGAGCAACCTCGTCGGATGTTTGCTGGTTGAATTGTTCCAGATGCAGGTGCGCGGCCGCGCCGCGGCGTTTTTCATGGAGATACTCGGAAGTCATAAATAAAACCAGAAAGACCGCCGTGAAAATCGAACCGCCGATGGTAGCTACTTCCTTGGTCATAATATTGAGCACCGCCGTGGCCAGAAGGATCAAAAACACGATACCCAGGCCGATGGGCAGTTCCACGTTGCCGATGCGGATATTCAGCGGCACTTTGAATTCCCGAGGGCTGCGATCCTTGAAACGAAGCACGACCATCGCCATAGCCTTAAAAACAAAACTCCACACAACTCCAAATGCGTAGGCTTCGCCGAGAGTATACATATCGCCCCGGCTGAGGATAATCGTCCCCAATTGCAAACCCACTATCAAGGCCAGCACTCGATATGTGGTTCCGTAACGGCGGTGAGGCTTGAGAAACCAGTCGGGCATCACGCCGTCCTCGGCCACGCGGTTCAACACGCCGTTGGAACCGATGATCGCCGTATTGACCGCCCCGGAAAGAATAAGAAATCCCACGACCACCACGAAACCATTCAGCAAAAGCTTGGCCAATGGCGGTCCGATCACACACATCGCCAGTCCGCCGATCAGGTTGCCAGAGTAATCCTTCATGCGAATTTCGTCGGGAATCAGCATCACGGCCAGGAATGAGATGCTAGCCGTCAGCGCTAGGCTGTAAACAAAGACAATAAACGCCGCTTTTTTGAAATTTTTCAGCTTCGGCGATTCCACCTCGCGATAGACTTGGGCCAGGGTCTCCTCGCCGCTCATGGCCAAGATCGAGTGGCCGAAGGCGATCAACAGGCCGATCACGCCGATTATGCTCCACAAATTGCCCGGCTGACGAAGTTTTTTGGCCAATCCGGGAAACCAATGCGGTATCAGCCCCAACGGATCCTCTTGTTCGCCGGTGGCTTCGTTCATCTTCGGCTTGGGAACCAGATCGCCATGCTTGTCTTTCACCATTTCAGGAACAAGTTTATCGGTCCGCGGATCGAGTTTCCACATCTGTTTTTCCACGTGTGTAACCGGATCCACGGCGGTAACGACCTCGTATTCCACTTTGGGCAAAAGGTCCGGTTTGAAAGGAATTTTGTTGACCGGTCCTTGAACTAGCAAAGTTATTCCACACCAGATCCATATCACAATTGCCATTATTGTAGTAGCAATCATGATTTTCAGGGCCTTGCCGCTTGATTCGTGAATTCCCAGCAAATTCTCCCGGAAAAAATAGATCGTGATCAGGCAGGCGATGATCACCGATCCCCAACGACGGATGGCGTCGGCCGAGTCAGGGCTGAACTGCAAATCGGGATTGATAATCGTCAAGGTATCCAACAACAGGCCGATGATATATTGCCCGGCCGAAACCGCGCTGATCGGCCCGGTGAGAACGTAGTCGAACATCAAGGCGGAGACGGATAGTTTTGCCAGGAATCCGCCCATCGCTTCCTTAACAACTCGGTAAACGCCTCCACGCACGAAGAGCGAGCAACTCTCGATGTAGATCGATCGCACCGCATAGCTGAAAACCATCACGGCCAGGATAAACCACGGGGCGGCCGGGCCGATGGCCCCTTCCACGATGCCTCCGATGTAATATGCCGTGCTGGCCAGATCGCAAAGCACCACGGCCGCGGTTCGCCAGAAGGAGATGAACGTCAGCATGACACTGCTGACAATAATGACTTGCACCGGGCGGCTTACGCCGCCCGAGACGCCGGAGGAGGAACGATCCGAGGAAGAACCGGACATTATGGACCTTCTAAACATCCAGCGCTATGGCCATGGGACACTTCGATTGCGCCACCGATGCGAAGGTCCTTTCAAATTGGGCCAAGGCTCCGGCCTTGGCCTGCCGACGAGGTTAGCTGACGGGCTGGGGCTTGAAAGTACCCTGGTCTCGATCCGAGACCTGCGCCCCTGAAACGGACAAAACCGATTCGCTGGGTTCCCCGTTCCCAACTGACAGATGGGATTAGGCTGCATTATGTTTATTATAGGTTTTTAAAAAACGTTGACAATGAGATCTTTGCCGGCCATGAATCCCACCCCATTAGGAGCCCATCTAATAACTTATATATTGGGGCAACAGTTAAACTATCACCCCAAAAAAATCCGGCTTTCGGATAGGCTCTCAAAATACCGTAACTCATTTTAAATTCATAAGTTACAATAAATTTGCATGCCCCCGTTTTGTCTTGGTGATAATAAGCTATTTTTTTACATGGCAACTAACTTAAGGGGCATCCGCTAAGCCAGGAGACCTATTCTCATGTCCAACGATAAGAAAGCCCTGCGCAAACGATTATTTGTCGACCCGAAAGTGCAAGGCGCTCTGATCGCCCGGGTCGTGCTGTATTGGGTGTTATGCCTGCTAACCATCGCCCTGATGCTTCTATTTTGGGATATTATTACCGGCCCGGCGAGAGTTTTTTACATGCATTTCGACGACATGTGGTTCTATTACGGACCGGCCGCCATCGCCTCTTTTTTGCTTTTGCCCTTGGTGATTATGGATATCATTCGAATGAGCAATCGGTTTGTCGGGCCGCTGTTGCGCATGCGACGTTCGATGCGGGCCTTGGCCCGGGGCGAATACGTCGAACCGATCGAATTCCGCGGCAGCGATTTTTGGCACGATTTTGCCGATGATTTCAACGCCGTACGTGCCCGAATCCGGCAATTATCGGCCCAGAACAAAGCAGAAATCGAAGATGAAGAACCGCTGGGCATAGGACTCTAAAAAGGATGAAGCAGAGTGGGCAGTGGGCAGTGGACAGTGGTCGGTGCAAAACCGCAAGTGCTTTTAAGTATTTTCTGTCGTTAGAAACCGGCTTTTTATCCTCAGGTCTCCGGTCTCTGATTTTCAGCCTCCGACCTACAGACTACTTCCTACAGCCTTTAACAAACGGGGTTTTCCCGCGGATGCCAGGCGGTTAGAATATGCCATTCCGGGATGAATGGTTTTTTTAGCGTTTTTGAATCCAAGGCAGACCTCATGGCCAAAACGCGGAACGGATTGCGTAGAAGCCGCTCGCTGGAAGAAGTGCATCGCTCGGTGCAAATACCCCTGAGCCGATGGTGGCGGCGTTTGTTCGCCTTTGCCGGCCCGGCTTATCTGGTCTCCGTGGGCTACATGGATCCCGGCAACTGGGCCACCGACATCCAGGGCGGGTCCACATTCGGTTACCGGCTCATCTGGGTGCTGTTGATGAGCAACATCATGGCCGTGCTGCTGCAAACCCTAAGCGCCCGATTGGGGCTGGTGACGGGCCGCGATCTGGCTCAAGCCTGCCATGACGACTATCCCTGGGCCATCAATATCATTTTGTATGTTTTATGCGAGATCGCCATCGCCGCCTGCGATCTGGCCGAAGTGCTCGGATCGGCCATAGGTTTGAATCTGCTTTCCGCCGCCTTGGGCAAGGCCGTGGGTTTGAATCTGGAAATTCCCGTGCTCTGGGGCGTTCTGATCACCGGGTTCGACGTGCTGTTGTTGCTTTTTATACAAAAGGCGGGCATACGCAAGCTGGAAGCATTCATCCTGGCGTTGGTGTTTACCATCGGATTGTGTTTTCTCATCGAACTCTTTTTGTGCAAGCCCTCGATCGGCGGCATTGCCTCCGGTTTTTTACCCCACACTCTTTCGGGCCTGGAATTGTACGTCGCCATCGGCATTATAGGCGCTACGGTAATGCCGCATAATTTGTATCTACATTCGGCGCTTGTGCAAAGCCGTGACGTGATACGCAGCCGCCAGGCGGTGAGCGACGCATGTAAATACAACTTTATCGATTCGTCCATTGCCATGAACTGCGCATTTTTCGTGAACGCGGCGATATTGATTGTGGCGGCGGCGACGTTTTGGACTAATCACCAGCCGGTAACCGAGATTCAACAAGCCCACGCCCTTTTGCAACAAACACTGGGCACGCAAATCGCGCCGATTGCCTTTGCCTTGGCCTTGCTTTGCGCCGGACAGAGTTCAACCATCACCGGAACCCTGGCCGGGCAAATCACCATGGAGGGTTTTTTGCGATTTCGCATCCGGCCTTGGTTGCGGCGCTTGATAACACGAACGATGGCCATCGTTCCCGCGGTTCTGGTGATTCTGTCGGCCGGCGAAAAGGGCGTTTACCAACTCCTCATCCTTAGCCAGGTGATTTTGAGCCTGCAACTGTCGTTTGCCGTGGTGCCGCTGGTGCGGTTCACAAGCAGCAAACGCAAGATGGGACCGTTCGTCAATTCCTGGTGGCTGCAAATCCTGGCTTGGATGGTCACGGCGATAATCGTTTTGCTCAACGGAAAACTGGTGTATGATCCGCCGTGAAAAACAGGTAATGGAAAAGCCCGAAGTATCGGCCGAGGAAGTGGCAGCCGAGGCCACAAAGATGCCACGCCGATTCAAACGCATCGGCGTGGCCTTGGAGGCCAAACCCAGCGACGCCTCGATGCTCGCCGAGGCCGTATCGCTGGCCAAAAGCCACCGCGCCGAATTGTTGCTCATGCACGTCGTGGACGGCGTGGGTGGAACCTGGTACGGATTTCAAACCGGCGATTCCGAAAGCCGCGAGGACGAAATATATCTGGAAGCCCTGGTCCATCGCCTGCGATCCGAACTCAGCGAACAAGACGTGCCGGCCATCGATGCCGTGTTGGGTTACGGCGACGCGTCCACTGAACTGGTCAATATCGCTACGGAAAAATACGTTGATTTGGTGGTCATGGGCGGGCACGGCCACCGCGGCCTGCTCGACCTGGTTTACGGCCAAACCATCTCAAGTGTCCGCCACGGCCTGAACATTCCCGTCGTCACAGTCCGGGGTACAATGAAAGGATGAGGGATGAAGGATGAAAGATGAATTCAAAAAGGCCGGAGGCTGGAGGCCGGAGGAAAAAAACTGACAACTGATAACTGAATACTGACAACCATCTACCACCTACCGCCTTCCATTTACTGACCTCTGAACCCTGAACCATACTCCCTACCATGCCCCATAAATCCTGGAAACTTCTTGGCAGCCGCGACGTTTCCGACCATCGGATCTTCAGCATCAGGCACGATCTGTACCGTTTCGAGCCCAGCGGGGCGGAGCGGGATTTCGTGGTTTTGGATTGCCCGGACTGGGTAAACATCATTCCCCTGACTGACGACGGGCAAGTGGTGCTGATTCGGCAGTTTCGGCACGGCACTCAATCCGTGACGTTGGAAATACCCGGCGGCGTGGTCGAGGCCCATGAAACGCCCGAGGCCGCGGCCGTGCGCGAACTGAGCGAGGAAACCGGCTACATCCCGGCACGGGTAAAATCTTTAGGGTTTGTCAGCCCCAATCCGGCCATCCAAGGCAATCGCAGCCACACTTTCCTTGCCGAAGGCTGCCGACTAGCGGCCGAACCCCAACCGGACAGTTTTGAACAGATCGAAGTCCTGCTCCGCCCGTTGGAAGATATTCCCAAGCTGATCCGCAGCGGAGAAATATCTCATTCCCTAATAGTCGCCGCCTTCGCACTGTTACATTTTAGGAAAGAGAACCCAGCCCATGGAGAATGAATATATTTGATTGAATTCAAAATTTCACCACAAAGGCTACGAAAGGCGAGTAGAAACATATTCTTTGTTTTTGTATTCTTCCTGTGCTTCGCGGTTCTTCATGAATTAATGTCCTTCAATAATTCGTCAATTTTATCTTTCGTCATGTTTTCATATACAGTATCGTTGACCATGATTGCCGGGGCGTGGTCGCATTCGCCAAGACATTCCGAAAATTCCAGCGTGATTCGTCCGTCGGCGGTTGTCTCGCCGGGCTTGACGCCGAGCTTTTCGCATAAATAATCCAGTAATTCCTCGCCCCCACACGCCGCGCAACTGAGCGAACGGCAAAACCAAATGTGTGTAGTTCCCATCGGTTTATCCTGCTTGAAAAAGCCGTAAAACGAAAGCGTATCCTGCACCTGGGCCGGCGAAAGCTCCAACAACTCGGCGATTTCCACCACCGCCTGCATCGGCACGTATCTCAATCGCTCGCAGACCAAATGCAACGCCGGCAAAACCACCGCCTGCCTGGTCGGATAGCGCGGGAAAAGCGCCTTAATAGCCGTTCGCATGTCGTCGGTTAAGAAAATAACATTAGACATTGTGCTCTCAGGCGGATGGCAATGTTCCTAACTTTTCTAGATTTGTGATCCAAGTGGCAAAATGCGGGCACTTATCACGTAATTTAGTCAAACCTATTTTTTGGGCTACAAAAGGCCCTGTTGTTAACTTCGCGCCTTTATACTGGGGGATCTCGTTAATAATCCTTTTTGATGGCGGATTAAGATCGTCGATCTCCTCAGATGTAGGGTATTTACTGCACAAATCGAGTAAGTTTTGTACTGCTCTGTGTTCTTTCGGGTACCAATTCAACAATGATTCTGGTTCTGTTAACAGCAGAGCCTCATACTCGTGCATTTGAATATATGGGACAAATCTATTATCGCCGATGTCGGAGCGCAAAACTTTTTCCAAATGCATTATTCTATTGGTAGAATTCTGAAGTTTGGTTGCATCTTTGAAGCCGGGGAAATCGTTTGGTAAAGCATATAAATCAATCATTGTGGAAAAGAAGACATCGGATCCACTATCTTGTTTAAGCCATCGAATAATGTCATTCTTGAAAGCCAAATATGTATCTAATCCTCCTCGATGTGTAATGCCTTTCTTTTTACACAATGCAGTACAACGGGGTTTGGATAGGTAAACTCCATAGGATGCGAGATGTGGAGCCAGAACATTTATCGCAAAGACTTGTTCTGTGTGACCTTCCACGGTGAGATTCAGCCGCATTAGAAAGGTCCTCCTCCAATGACATTTTTTTCCCACAACTCACTAAGTGAATATTCATCTAACCATTCATGGAGTTTCTCCTCTTCCAAGCGTTTAAAGACAGATGCCCCCCCCTCCCTTTCAACAACAATAATATCTTCAGGTTCAAATTGATCCAAAAAAAATGTAGATTGAGTTCCCACAACCAATTGGCAATGATGGGAAGCTTGCTTAATAAGAGATGCAAGTACCATTAAGGCATGCGGATGAAGCCCGAGTTCAGGCTCATCAATAATAAGAATAGGTGGCAGATCTTCCCATGGTTGAAGCAATAGTGTAATCAACGCAATGGCACGTAGAGCCCCGTCTGGAAGTATATGTGGACCAAATACTTCCTCAGAATTTGCTTCTCGCCAATCTAAAAGAATATTTTTTAAATTATCTGCCATAGGTTCATTCACAAAATCCCCAAACCAAGGACAAATCTGCCGAATGGTTTCCAATATGCGTGAATAGCAGACTTTATTTTGGCGATAAATTCGATAAAGTACCGCAGCTAAATTCTTCCCATCTGCATGAAGTGATTTGTTGTCGTGAAGATAGCATGACCCGCGGATTGCGGCAGTGGACGTTGTATCCGCAAAATGATATATTTTTAGGCATTCACTAAATTCTTGTATTTTAGTGCCTTCGTCATAATTTATTTCTTT
>JBEKGL010000268.1:0-5769 GCA_050012815.1 Thermoguttaceae bacterium | reverse complement strand
GGCAAAGGTCATTTGGAAGATCATCTGGAAATCGGCGTGAAGATCGCCCTTTCGACCGCGCGTCGCCTGGGCCTTAACGCCCACGATACCGAGGCCCTGCGATTCCTGGTCCACAAGCACGAATTGATGAACCACCTGGCGTTCCATCGCGATACGGCCGACGAGCAGCTTGCGGTCGATCTGGCCGTGCAGGTAGGCTCGCCCGACCTGCTGCAAATGCTTTACGTTATGACCGCGTCCGACCTGGGCGCGGTGGGCCCCGACGTCTGGGACGGTTGGAAAGCGGAAATCATCACCGATCTGTATCATCGCACCATGCAACACCTGGCCGGCGACAGCCCGGCCACCGTGCTCGATGAACTGCGGCGGACGCGGCGCGAGGCCATTCGGGCGTGGCTGGGCCCGGAAAAAGACGATCCCTGGTACAAAAGCCACATCGAAGCCCTGACCCCCGAATATCTCAACGCCGCCTCGCCCCAGCAGGCCGCCGCCGACCTCCGCCTGCTTAGACAAATGGCAAAAGACGATGTTATTGCCGTGGCACAATACCTCGCCGAAACCAACATCTGCCAATACACCATCGCCACGTCCGAACAAATCGCTCCCGGCATCTTCCACAAGTTGACCGGCGCGCTGACGAGCCGCGGGCTGGCGATCCGCTCGGCGCAAATTCACACCCTGGCCGACGGATTGGTGCTGGACCGCTTTTGGGTCCACGATCCCGATTTCGCCGGCGAACCGCCCCCCGACCGCGTCCAGCAGATTCAACAGGCGCTTGTCCAATCGCTGAAATCGCCCGGCGGCAAACCGCCCACCTTCCGCCGCACCTGGAACGCAAGCGGACGCCATCCCATAAAAGTCCCGGGCGTGCAAACCCGCGTAAACGCCGACAACAGCACCTCCGACTCCTACACCATTCTCGACATCTTCGCCCACGACCACACCGGGCTTTTGTACGCCATAACGCGCACGCTTTTTGAACTGGGCCTGTCCGTGGCCCGGGCGAAAATCGGCACCTACCTGGACCAGGTGGTCGATGTGTTCTACGTGACCGATCAAAACAACCGCAAGATCGAAGACGACCGCCGCCTGGACGAAATCCGCCGCCGCGTTCTGGAAGTCATCGAGGCGATGGAAGAATAAAAGGGGCAAGTGAAAAAGGTGCCTGAAGGCTTTACCATGGTATACCAAACCACCGGCTACAGTACTTAACGCTCGACCCATGCCGGGATTCTATAAAGTGCCCCCCAGAGTGTCGCCTGACACTTTTTCCTTCTTGTTTCATCAGATATATAGCCTATAATTTCTGACGGAGTTGTGTAATATTTATATTGCAAGTATCATGTATATATATAAGTTATGTCACTACTACAACTGCAATGGTATAAGACACCAGCCTTAGGTATCGGCTTGAGCGATAATGCAACCTATACCGGAGAAATGACAATGGCGAAGAACCTCCGTGATCAACTGATATCTCGCATCCGGGGCGGTGGACGGGGAACCGTCTGCACCAATAAGGACTTTCTTGATCTAGGTAATCGTCCTGCAGTTGATCGTGTGCTCTCACAACTGGCTGATGAAGGCATTTTCAAGCGATTGAAACGAGGTCTGTACTATTTTCCGAAGAGCAATCCTCTACTTGGTATCGAACTGAGAGCTGATCCCAACGAAATCGCCAACGCCGTTGCCCGCCAGACGGGTCATCGCGCGGAACCATCCGGCGCAATGGCGGCTAACGCCTTGGGTTTGACTACCCAGGTTCCTGCCAAGCAGGTATATCTCACTGACGGACCGTCTAAGATGATACGCATCGGAAGTCAGACTATCGTCCTTAAACATGAAACGCCAAAAGGCATCACACCACGCACTAAGATGAGCCGACTTGTGTTCCAGGCACTTCGGTATCTTGGCAAGGAAGCTATAGACGACACAGCGATTACCAAGATCCGTTCCGTACTTTCGGACAACGACAAGCAACAACTGCTGCGAGATGCTCCGTACATGACAGACTGGATCGTCTATGTGGTACAACAAATCGTCAATCGGAAGGAGTGATGTTATGGACCGCGTTGCTAAACTGCCTGCGTCTGATCGAAGTGATCTCTTCCGAGAAGTCGCCGCTCGCCGAGGTAACCTAACTGCGGCACTTGTCGAAAAGGACTTCTGGGTATGTTGGGCGCTTAAACACCTTTTCGCAATGGAAAACGTACCAGCCGGTATAATATTCAAAGGGGGGACCTCGCTATCGAAAGCATTCAATGCAATCAACAGGTTCTCGGAGGATGTGGACCTCTCGCTCAGCCGGGACGATCTTGGTTTCGGTGGTGACAAGGATCCGCGTAATGCACCTAGTAGGAAAAAGTCGCAACAGTGGATTGAAGCACTGGAAGCAAAGTGTAAGCAGGCAATCCGGGATCAATTGCTGCCCGCGCTCCGTAATAATTTCACCGTTGTATTGGGAGAGGTAGGCCGAGACTGGTTGCTAGCAATTGACAACCAAGATGCACAAGCCGTGAATTTTGTTTATCCAAGAGGCCTTGTTGTGGGCGGGGAAGCAGTCCCGGTTTATGTGCAGCCAAGAGTGCGATTAGAACTGGGGGCGCGATCTGATCAATGGCCCGCTGGAGACCAAAATGTACAATCCTATGCCGCTGAGGTTTTTCCCAATATGTTTGAACAACCTGTGGCTATAGTCCGAACATTGAACGCAGAACGAACCTTTTGGGAGAAGGTTATGATACTACATGCTGAATATCACCGTTCGCCCAGTTCTCAAATGAAAAAACGTCTATCTCGGCATTACTACGATGTTCATTGCCTTGCGCAAGGAGAGATTGGCCGACTGGCATTACAAAAAATGAAATTGTTGCAAGACGTAATCAGACATAAAATGAAGTTTTTTGAATGTAAGTGGGCTAATTATGAGACCGCAATCGCGGGAACATTGCATCTTGTTCCCCCTGACGATCGGTATAAGGAACTTCAGTGGGATTACAGTGCCATGAGTGAAATGTTCTTCAGTGAACCACCGCCATTTGGGCGAATCCTTGAGACGCTTAGGTCATTAGAAGAACGCATTAATAGTTCCAAAAGGGAAAAGTTGTCTAGAAGTATTGTTTGAACGATCCGGTGGTCGATCTAGTACGACAGAAAAAGAAATTTCACAAGCCCCGCGTAAGGAGTCATTGCATGAAATATCGTGACACAAAACGATTGTTCCTGCCTGTAATTTTTGTCTTTATTTCGCATTTTGTTATATATCAAACAGTCGGTGCCGCCGATTACGCCGTGGGCGCCGATCTTTCCTTTCTCAAGCAGGCCGAGGATCGGGGGACCGTTTTCAAAGACGGCGGGCAGGAAAAGCCGGGCCTGCAAATCTTCAAGGATCACGGATACAACTGGATCCGGCTCAGGCTGTTTCATACTCCCACACAACTGCCGAACAACCTGGAATATACAATCGCCCTGGCGAAGGAAGCAAAAAAACTGGGATTCAAAATTCTCCTGAACTACCACTATTCCGACACCTGGGCCGATCCGGGCAAACAGTTCATTCCCAAGGCCTGGAAAGACAAATCGCACGCCGAGCTGGTCCAAGCGGTCGAGGAGTACACCAAAACCACGATCGCCGCCTGTCGCCAGGCCGACGTGTTGCCCGACATGGTGGAGATCGGCAATGAAATTATCAACGGCATGATCTGGCCCGACGGAAAGCTGCCCGAGCGTTGGGACAATTTCGCCGATCTGGTGAAGGCCGGAATCCGCGGCGTAAAGGCCGGCTGCGGCGAGGGTGCTAAAGGGGACAGTCCCATTTTTGCTGGAGCAAAAATCGGGACAGTCCCCAGGATCATGATCCACATCGACCAGGGCGGAAATAAATACCGAACCAAATACTTCTTCGACAAACTGAATTCCTACGGCGTGGAATACGACGTCATCGGGCAATCGTACTATCCCTGGTGGCACGGTTCGCTTTTGGACCTTCGTGAAAACATGATCTTCATGGCCGAAAAGTACAAGAAAGACATCATTCTCGTGGAAGCGGCCTATTGCTGGCGGCCCACGGAATATAAAAACAAGCTTGCCCCATTCCCCGAGTCGCCGGATGGACAAAAAGAATTCCTCGACGAAGTGAATCGCATCGTTATGAGCACGCCGAATAATCGAGGCATCGGCATCTTCTGGTGGGAGCCCGCGGTCGAGGGCGGTCTGCGGAGCCGTGGCTTTTTCGACGACGACGGCAACGCCCTGCCCATAATCACGGTCTTCGACAAGTTCACAAGGGGCAAAACCAAAACCGGCGAGTGAATAATCGCCTCAAGCCCACTGGTTGCAACCAGTGGGCTTATGCGAGAGGTTGTGAATTTTTGTAGGGTGCGTGAAACGCACCCTGAGTTGTTGTGGATGGTGCGTTTCACGCACCCTACGGGTCTGATTTAGATTACTTCATTTGCCGTGTGTTATTCATCCATAAAACGCGGCCACCGGCAAGGCGGTTTCGCGGCGCACGGTTTCAGCGATGGAATCCACTTCGTCGCTGCCCAGTGGGGCGACCCAGGATTCGGCGGGGCGCCGGGCAATGGTGTGGATTTGAACCAGCTTTATTATTCCTCCGCCAGCGACGATCTCTTGCAGCCGGCGACAGTATGCTTCTATTTCGTCGGCCGGCGGCGGTTGCCCGCGGATCCGCATGAAAAGGCTCTGGATGACGATGGGCCTTGCCCGGGCCGTCTCGCGGAGATTGTCCAGAATTTGCCGCCATGAAACGGCCGAGCGGGCGACTTGGGCGTAATAGGCCTCGGTGCCGGCATCGAGTTTGGCCCAGATTTCGCCGTTGTTTTGGTCCAGGATTTCCAGCCCGGGCAATACGTTCCAGCGATGAAGCAAACTGGCGTTGGTTATGAGCACCAGTTTCACGTCATCCAACTGATGACTGCGGCGAACCTCTGCGCACACCTCCACGGCCTGGGCAACATTCCGGTAGGCGGTCGGTTCGCCGTCGCCGGAAAAAGCGATATCGTTCAGCCGCCGCAGCGGTTCCGGCGTGCCGCCAAATTGCTTATCCTCAAAAATGCGGCCGGAAGTCACAAGATCGACAGTACCATCGAGTTCCTGCCGTAACCGCTGCAAGTCGACAAGTTCATCTTCGCCCGGCTCGGTCAGATCGACTTGGCAGTAAATACATTGGAAGTTGCAAAACTTGTTGCGACTCAGGTTCACGCCGATGGAAATACCCCCGGCGCGGCGGCTTAAGACGGGATAAACGTAAAGATTACTCTTGAAATCGCGGGAATGCGCGGCAAAAGGCGGATCGGTGGAGTCGGTCATGCTTGTCGATTCAATGATGGCGGGATGAAGGCACTGCTTGCTAGCAAGCAGCGGCACACAAACATCGCTTGCAAACTAGCAGTAGAGCAGAAGTGAAAGATTTGTCAACTATTTATGCGCGGCGCAAAGTTGTATATTCGTCGATGGTTATGGCGGTCAATTCGCCATCGGGAAGTTCCAGGAGGATGGTATCGCTATAAACTTTGTCGTCGAAATTCCGACGATGGTGCAATCCGTGACGCCTGCGCTCGGTGCGCAACACGGTCCCGTATGTTTTGGCCGGCCAGCTATTCCGGCCCACGGTAACGGTGTGCTCGACCTCGATTCGATCGCCGGGCTCCAATTCATCGAAAAGCGTGTGTGCGCAACTGACACTTGTTGACATAAAACTATTTACGAAAAAGTGAATCTTGAAAAAAATGACACAACGACAGACTT
>JBEKGL010000267.1:0-5779 GCA_050012815.1 Thermoguttaceae bacterium | reverse complement strand
TTACGCCCGAGGTGCTGTTGGTTATCGCCGTTATTGGCTGCATTACCTTGTTTCTAGCGGCCACGATGGCCTTGACCGCAACGGACATCAAGCGCGTGCTGGCCTATTCGACCGTGAGTCAACTGGGCTATATGATGTTCGCCTTGGGCCTGGGCGGATGGCTGTCGGGCCTATTTCATTTGTTCACCCATGCCTGTTTCAAATCGCTGTTGTTCCTATGTTCCGGCTCGGTGATTCACGCCACCGGCACCAACGAGATGCCGCAAATGGGCGGACTGCTGAAGAAAATGCCTTACACCGGCTGGACCATGCTGGTGGGCTGTTTGGCCATTTCCGGGGCCGGCGTGCCCACGGTCATCGGCATGAGCGGTTATTATTCCAAAGATTACATCATCGCCCAGGCGCTGGTTTTTAAATTAGCCAATCCCATGTTCAGTTGGCTGTTTTACGTGGCCGTGGCCACGGCCGGCATGACCGCCTTTTATATGTTCCGCCTGTGGTTCATGACATTTACCGGCAAACCCCGCGACGAGCAAATTTACGAGCACGCCCACGAATCGCCTCGTACGATGACCGTGCCTTTGGTGATACTTGCCGGACTGAGCGTCGTGGCCGGCTGGAATCTTTTAAACACGTATGGATTGGAAACTTTGCTCAATCAGGCAGTTCCGGCCGGGATATCGCAAGGCGGCGCGGGCGGTTGGCTCTGGCCGCACGTCACGGTGCCGCCGGAACATATATATAATCCGCAAATCCATGAAGTGCACTTTACCGCCTCGATGATCGCCTTTGCCATGGCCCTGACCGGTTTCATTCTGGCAACGGCGTTTTACGGCGTGCAATCGTTGGATCCCAACGACGTCCGGCGGACCTCGCCCCGGTTGTACAGCTTGTTCTATCACAAGTGGTGGTTCGACGAGTTGTATCAATTCCTCTTCGTCGGGCCGGTGTTGCGCGTTTCGAACTGGATCGCCGCCTGCGACAAAAACGGCATAGATTGGGCGGCCGATAATCTGGCTCGGCTCGTTACAGCCTGCTCGCGTCTGGACAATTGGATCGATCGGATTTTTGTCGATCGGCTCATCGATCTTATGGCAGGGGGCATATACGCGGCCGGCTTATGGCTGCGGCGAATCCAAACTGGAAATTTGCGGCAATATATCATGCTTTTGGCCTTGGGCCTAGTTGCGATTTTTGTCATCATAAATTTATATCAAAATTTTTAATGTTGTATATGAAAAACCGCTTGCGGTTTCGCGATGCGGATTTCAAAAATAATCGGTAAAAAAAGTGGTCAGTAAACTGACCACCCCCATTAATTCTAAACCCTATATCCTGAACCCTGAACCCTAAAATAAGAGTTTTGATCTATGTGGCCGTTCAATCAACTTGATCCGGCGGTTTTCGTGACGCTGCTTCTTAGCGCGGTAATTTTCTTGCCTGTCGTGGGCGCACTCCTGTTGTGTTTCATTCCCGGCGGCCGGCAGATGGCGATAAAGCGGTTTTCGCTGGCCGTGACGGTGGTGGTTTTCTTGCTGACGGTTTACATGGCCGTGCCCGCCGGAAGCGAGAATTCGCCCGGCCGGTTTGCCCTGGGCGTCGGCGAAATGCAAAACGTAGTCTGCCATCGCTGGATTCCGGCCTTCAATATTTATTATTATCTCGGCGTGGACGGAATCAGTCTTCCGCTGATAATTCTCACTTCGTTTATTGGCATGTTGGCCATGTGGGCGAGTTGGCCCATCAACCGGCACGTCAAGGCGTATTGCGTTTTGTTTTTGCTCTTGGAAACGGGCATGTTGGGCGTGTTTTTGTCCTTGGATTTTTTCCTCTTTTACGTGTTTTGGGAATTGATGCTCTTGCCGATGTATTTCCTCATCGGTATATGGGGCGGGCCGCGCCGCGAATACGCCGCCATCAAGTTTTTCTTGTTTACATTGGTCGGCAGCGTACTGATCCTGGTGGCGATGTTGATGCTCTATTTCGCCGGCGACGCAAGGGCCCTTGACGGCAAACAACTTGCCGACGGCCATGCCGCCGCCGCCGCGGACAGCTTGGAGATAACCGACACTGCGAAACCCGTTCATACATTCGACATTCTTGCTCTTACTCAAATGGGACAGCACGAACCGGCGTTGTTCAGCAGTCCGCTTTGGTGTGGAAAATCGCTATCCTGGTGGGCGTTCGTGCTGTTGTTCGTCGGGTTTGTGATTAAACTGCCGGCGGTGCCCGTTCATACCTGGTTGCCTGACGCCCACGTCGAAGCCCCCACGCCGATCTCCATGATCCTGGCCGGCGTGCTCTTGAAAATGGGCGGATACGGCATCCTGCGGTTTTGTTATCCGATATGTCCCGACGCCGCCTACGAATTGTCCTGGCTGGTAGGCACAATCGGCCTGGTGAGCATGATCTACGGGGCCTTGGCATCGATGGCCCAAAAAGATTTCAAGCGCCTGGTGGCATACAGTTCCGTCAGTCACATGGGCTATGTTTTGCTGGGCATTGCCGTATGGAGCGCGGCGGCAGGCAACCAATACAACGCCGATTACTGGCAGATGGGCATGAACGGGGCAATGTTCCAGATGATCGCCCACGGACTGAGCTCGGCCGGCATGTTCTTTATGGTCGGAGTTTTGTACGACCGCGTGCACCATCGCAACCTGGATCAGTTCGGCGGGCTGTTCGCGCGGATGCCGGTCTACAGCGGATTGGCCATGGGGATATTTTTCGCCGCCTTGGGTTTGCCGGGTCTTTGCGGATTTATCGGCGAATTCTTCGTGGTTTTAGGCACATGGAATTACAGCGCCGCGATGGCGGTGATGGCCGCATCGGTGGTGATACTGACGGCGGGCTATATTCTGTGGACGATTCAGCGCGTGTACCTGGGCGCGGAGTACAAAGGCCCCCATGCCGAGTCGCTTTCGCCCATCACTCGCCGCGAAAAGCTGATTGCCGCCCCGCTTTTGGCCTTCGCCGTTATTTTGGGAGTTTATCCGCGGGCCTTGTTCGATTACACGAGGCCCAGCGTGAATAAAATCACCACGGATCTGATCTCCTGGCAAAAAAATCAGTCGGCCAAAACGCCGGACGCCGCGCCTGCGAAATCGGAGAATACCGGCAGTTCCAAGGTAAATACAATTTCGCCGCAATAATGGGCATCACATGAACTTTATCGAACTGGTTCAAAATCTGTTTGACGAGCGGGTAAATCCCGGCCAAACGCTGTGGGCGTCGCTTGCGGCGTTCACGCCCGAGATTATCTTGTGCGCCACGATCGTCGCCATTCTGTTAATGCGGATGATATTACCGTCTTGGAAAACACTATCGTATTATCTGATGTTATTGGGCGTCGGCGCCGCGCTTGGTTTCGCCCTGCCTTGGAACTGGCTCCCGGCGGCGGTTTCGCCGGCCAAGCCGCTGTTTTCCGGGCTGTTGGTGTATGACGGTTTTTCGATCTTCATGCGCGGGTTGATTCTGATTTTCGTCCTGCTTTTCACCACCTTCACGCAGATATCGCGCGTGCCGGACTTGGAAGACGCGGCGGAATTTTACGTGCTCGTATTGGGGGCCGCGGTGGGAATGTCGCTGATGATTTCGGCGAATCACCTGATAACGATTCTCATTGGTATGGAAATGGCCAGCCTGCCCTCATACGTGCTGGCCGGTTTTTTGCGAAATCGACGAAAAAGCGGCGAAGCGGCCCTGAAATATGCCGTGTACGGCGCGGGCGCAGCCGGAATCATGCTCTTCGGCATGAGCCTGTTGGCGGGCGCGCTCGGATCCGCGCATCTGCCCACGATGGCCCAACGCCTGGCCGAATTGCTGGAAAGCGGGGCCGGCGCCGATCGATCCTTGGCGCTGATCTTGGGCGGGCTGATGCTGGCGGTCGGCGTGGCCTTCAAACTGGCGGCCGTGCCCTTCCACTTCTGGGCGCCCGACGTGTTCGAAGGCGCGTCGGCCGAAGTCGCCGCCTTCCTGTCCGTCGCATCCAAGGCCGCGGCATTGGCCTTGCTGGTCCGCCTGGCTATGGTATTTTCCTTCGTGCCCGACCCCGTATTGCTCCAGAATCTGGCCCCGGTCAGACAATACATCGGACTTCTGATCGCCGTCCTGGCGGCCGTGACATGCACCTTCGGCAATCTGGCCGCCTATGGGCAGACGAACATGAAGCGACTGCTGGCCTACTCGACCATCGCCCATGCCGGATACATGATGATGCCCATCGCCGCGGCCGTGGCGCTAATCGAAAAAGATCCCGATGGCGCGCGCAACGCCGTTAGCGCCATGAGCGTATATATCAGCATTTACGTGTTCATGAACCTGGCGGCATTCGCGGGCGTGGCGTTTTTGCGGAATGCAATCGGATCGGAGGACTTGCGCGATTACGCCGGACTGGCGCGGCGTTCGCCGGGCTTTACGGTCTGCATGGCGATCGTGATGTTCAGCCTCTTGGGCCTGCCGCCTTTAAGCGGATTCGCCGCCAAAGTGACTATATTCATATCACTGATTCAGGCCAAAATGTTCGCGCTCTTGGCCGTCGGCGTCTTGAACACGGTGCTGAGCCTGTTTTATTATCTGCGCGTGGTGAAGGTTATGACCCTGGAGCCCGAGCGGCAAGACCGACCCCTGCCGGCGATATCGTTGTTTTCCATGCCCGGGTTTTACTTTGCCGTGCTTACCGTTCCGGTGGTGGCGTTGTTATTCTTGTGGGGCGGTTTGTGGAACTGGGCAAACGCGGCCGCGGCCGCACTGCTATATTAAGAAAGTGAAAGGATGAGGGGCAAAAAAGGATGAAGGATGAAAATAAATAACGAATGTCGAAGCACGAATGACGAAAGAATGACGAAATCCGAAGGACTAAAGTTGCTGTAAATAACTGATAACTGCAAACCGTGAACTGAAAACCAAAAAAATATGATTCACTTGCAAAATACATTACCCGCCACGGATATACTCCATCAGCTTCTGCACATGCTCTGCCGCGGGCTGTCGGCCTATGTGGACGAAATAAATCCCTGGATGCAGCCGGGTCACGGGCCGCTGAGCAAGGCGTTGGCCAATCTGGCGGCCGACCGCCGGTTGTTCGCCCAGCGCACGGCCCAAGCGATTTTAGATTGCGGTGAATATCCCGATCCGGGCACTTTTCCCCTGGAATATACCGGGCTAAACGACGTCTCCATCGAGTATCTCGCGAGCGAGTTAAGCGATTCGCTCCAGTTGGACATCGAGATCTTGCGGGAATTTTCAGCCCAACTGGCGGAAAGTCCCGAGTTGCACGCCCTTGCCGAAGAAATCCTGGGCAATACCATCGGACACGCGGAAATACTGGAGAAAACGATGAATACAGAACGCAGAACGCAGAACGATGAAATTAGTGCTGCGTTCTGAGTTCTGCATTCTGCGTTCTGAGTTCTGAGTTTAAAATGCTCTTCGACACCCATGCCCATCTCGATCAAGAGGAATTCGACGCCGATCGGACGGCGGTGATCGATCGGGCAAGGCAGGCGGGAGTGGAACTCATGCTCGGCGTGGCAGTCGACCTGGCTTCCAGCCGCAAAACCGTGCGCCTGGCCGAAGATCACGCGGAATTATTCGCGGCCGTGGGAATTCATCCAAATTCCGCTGCCCAGGCCGATCCGGACGATTGGGACCGGATAGTCGAACTGGCCGGCCATCCGCGCGCGGTCGCCATCGGCGAAACCGGCTTGGATCGATATTGGGACCACACCCCTTTCCATTTGCAGCAAGAGTATTTCGATCGCCATCTCGGTTTATCGCA
>JBEKGL010000266.1:0-5781 GCA_050012815.1 Thermoguttaceae bacterium | reverse complement strand
CCAGCAGTTAAACAGATAGAGCATCATAAAATAAGTGGTGTAATCGAATATCGAGCTGCACGGCCCGATGAAAAGAATGAACTTGGCGATCTCGCCCATGTGCCACGGCCGGGGTTTGGCGATTTGTTCGGGGTCCACCTCGTCGGCGGGAATGGGGACCTGGGAAAAATCGTAGAGCAGGCTGTTTGTCAAAATTTGCATGGGCTTCATGGGCAAAAACGGCAGAAATGCGCTGACGCCTACATAGCTGAACATGTTGCCGAAATTTGAACTTGCACCCATGCGGATGTATTTGAGAATGTTGGCGTAGACCTTGCGGCCTTCCAAAACGCCTTCTTCCAAAACCATCAGACTTTTTTCCAGGAGGATCACGTCGGCGGCTTCCTTGGCGATATCGACCGCGGTATCGACCGAAATGCCCACGTCGGCGGCCCTGAGGGCGGGCGAATCGTTGATGCCATCGCCCATGAATCCCACCACGTGCTTTTTGCTTTGCAGGGCCTTGATGATCCGCTGTTTGTCCATGGGCGAAAGCCGGGCGAAGAGTATGGTGTTTTCGGCGGCCTCGGCCAGTTCGGCGTCGGACATGGCCTCGACCTGGGAGCCTAAAAGCACGCGCTCAATCGACAGGCCAACCTCCTGACAGATTTTCCTGCTGACCAACTCGTTGTCGCCGGTGAGAATTTTTACCGAGATGCCGTGATCGCGCAAAGCCAGCACGGCCGGGGCCGCCGTTTCCTTGGGCGGATCGAGAAAGGCCACGTAGCCCTTCAGCACCAAATCGCTTTCGTCCTCCTTGGAATACGCCGGTTTGTGCGCCATATCTTTGTAGGCGATGGCCAACACGCGGAAACCGTCGGTACTCAGATCGTCGTATTCCTCTTTCAAATCTTGAATCAGAAGCGGATCGACGGGATAAAGTTTTCCTTCCAACTCGAATTGAGCGCAACGCTGAAATACCGATTCCGGCGCGCCCTTGCAGATCAGCCGGTGAATGCCCTCCGGGGTTTCCACTACGACGGACATCAACTTGCGCGAGAAATCGAAGGGAATTTCATCGGCCTTGCGAAAGGTTTGCAAGGCCGAGGCTTCGATAACTTCGGTATGGTCGAGAATTGCCCGGTCCAGAACGTTTCGCAGCCCGGTCTGGAAATGGCTGTTCAGGAAGGCCAATTCGAGGACTTTGTCGTCTTCCTTGCGAACCACGTCGCAATGCCTTTCGAGAATCACACGATCCAAAGTGAGCGTGCCGGTTTTGTCGGCGCAGAGTATGTCCATGGCGCCGAGATTTTGGATCGCGTTTAAGCGTTTTACGATCACTTTTTTTCGCGACATGGAAATGGCGCCCTTGGACAGGCAGACGGTGACGATCATGGGCAGCATTTCGGGCGTCATGCCTACGGCCACAGCCACGGCAAAAAAGAAGGCCTGGATCCAGTCAAGATCTCCATTATTGTCACGTTTTGTAAGTCCATTGATGAGGAACACCAAGGGCACCATCACCATCATGAAGTAGATCATCAGCCAGGTGAATTTGCTTACGCCCTTGTCGAAACTGGTCTGCACTTCCTGCCCGATGATCGAACTGGCCATGCCGCCGAGATAGGTTTTCAAGCCGGTTTCGACGACCACGCCCGTGGCCGCCCCGCTTTCCACGCTGGTGCCCAGAAAACACACGTTTTTCAGTTCCAGCAGGGATTTTACAGGGCCGGATTCGGGGGTATCGAATTTTTCCCCGGGAAACGATTCGCCGGTCAAGCTGGATTGAATTACGAATAAGTCCTTACAGGAGAGAATGCGGATATCGGCGGGAATCATGTCGCCGGCCGCAAGGCGGATTATGTCGCCGGGACCAAGTTGGCCCAGGGGAGTTTCGCTTGCCGCGCCGCCGCGAACGACCGTGGCCGTGACGCTGATCATGGCCTTGAGTTTTGCGGCGGCATCGTCCGCCCTGGCCTCCTGCACAAACCGCAGCGACACTCCCAAAAACACCATTATGAGCATCACGGTTCCGGCACCGGCGTCTCCGGTCCAATACGATACCACGGCCAGGATCAACAGCAGAATGACCAAGGGATTCATGCACGCATGACCCAAGAGCTTGAGCCGTCCGAGCCGCTGCTCCTGGGCGACCACGTTAGGCCCGTATTTTTCCAACCGCTTTTCGGCCTCCTCTTGGGTTAAGCCGTTTTCATTGGTTTGAAGCTTGCCCAGTACGACATCCGGCGTGTTTTGCGCAACCTCGACCAATAGCGGCGAAACCTGAACATGGTTCGCCTGCCGCTTGATGACCGCCAGAATGTTTTTCGGCAGTATGGCCGTGGGCAGGATGGGCATGGTTATGGAAGTTTACGGTGATCGGTTTTCAGTTTTTATTGATCCTCGAAAGGAATCAGGCAATATACTTGAATCACGATATTTCCGCCATTGGAATATCGCTCGAAAACGGAAGCGAATTTTTGCCGCAATTCCAATTCCATCCGGCGGACCTCGTTTTGCACGGCGATTAACTGCGACTGGGCCTTGGTCATACAGCCTGATGCCGGTTGCGGGCGTTTTGAAGCTGGATCCGGGCGGGCGTCGGCTTCCACGCTTGCCTGCAGCACGTCAACACGACTCACTTCCTTGGCGGCGAACAAATTCCCCGCAGTTTTTATTGCGGACTAGCTGCTCGTTGATTTCGATGGTTTGCTGGGCGTAGAGCACCTCGTAATATATCGACTGAACGTCGTTTAACACCCTGTGCATTTGCGACTGCCAGGCCCATTGGACTTGTCGGACCGCTTGACCGGCTAAGGCCGGTTGAGTTTTATTTTCCCCCCGGTGACGATCTCATGGCTGACAAAGACCCCTTGCTTGCCTGCCGTGCCGTTGGCGCCCATTTCTTCGCCAGCATAACCGGCAACGGGATGGGGATAAAGTCCAACTTGCTCCAACTGACCATAAGCGGGCTGAATCCGCATGGCCGCCTGGTATAGCGTGGGATTGCGCTTAAGGGCAATTTGTTTCAACTGGGCTAAAGATAAACCGGGATTCGCAACGGCAATGCCGCTTGAAGGTTGTCCCGCCGGCGGCAACTCGGCAGGTTGAGTTCTGAGCGGTAATACCGGAAAACCATCGATCCTTTGTGAAGGAGTGTTTATTATCGGCTGTGACTGAAAATATTCATCACACCTTCTTCCTCTGCCGCCGGGCGTATGCAAGTAATCCCAACGCCCACATGCCTAATAAAACGATTGTGGATGGTTCGGGAATGTCGTAGATGGTGGTTTCGTAGAGTTGGCTTTGGGCCTGCACGCCCGTCCCCGTGTATTCCAAGTCAGCGGGATTGAGCACCCGAACCAAATCCGCATCGGCCAATCCGGCAGGGGTGGCAACCGCGTCTACCGCGGCATTGTACCAAGTCGCAGCAAGCTCGCTATAGGTTATATTCAGCGGATTGTTATTATGTAAAATCCCATGCCAGATCGCTTGTTGCAGTACTGTATCGCTGTCAATATTGTCAGGCGTATAGCCTACGAGCGACTTGGGATGATGCAGCGATTGATAATACAGCCATTTTGCCTCGTTTGTCACGTAGTTTCCCGTAGCGGCCGCTACATGTGGATCGGTACTCCATACCTGATACGTAGTTCCCGGACTAAAATTCTCCTCGCCGCCATCGGCTTCGACGCAAAAAGTCTTCCATACGTCTGTTGGATTATTATACGCGTCGTAAAGCGTTGCCTGGAACGGACCGCCCGAGTCGCCGCCGGCGCCTTCGGAAGTGTAGTTAAGCACAACATGCTCGCCTTGCTGAGGGTTAGCATAGTGCATTAGACCTCCAAAGGCTGGGCTGGCTATTATAGTGGTCATAATCATGAACAAACCAAACTTTAACACGGATGCCTTACACATAAATAAATCTCCTTTAACTAAACAACGGTTGCAATGTTCTTTTTAAAAGTGTAGATAGAATATCTCCGCAATTGGTCTTATCAGGAATGACTCGATGCGAGTCAAATCAGAATGCACACAAAAATAAAACAGAATTAATCAATTACTGTTTTCGTTAAGGTGCGAACGCTGCCTCTTAAAATTGATTTTATGAAAGGCAAAAAAATGAATAACATATATCCATATTATTAAAATCCGATGGTTCCGTCAACAAATCTCGCTGGAATTTCGTCTTTAAAAATGATTTTTTGAAAAATCAACTTTAGTGGTGGGTGATTTATTTTGTATTGCCGGCAGATTATAGGTGGAAAGCCCATACTACAGGTGGGGGGCGTTTAGTTATAGTTAGGTAAGCCAACCAGCAGTGTGATTCGCCTTCCGCTCCCCACACCTAATAATTCCCTGGAAGGAAGATACCCATGCGGAATCCCAGGGAATGCGGGAAATGCAACGTTTGATCCTATAAATTTCTATATGTGATAAAGTGTAGTTCCCTATCGGTATCTCTAATACATAAAAACCAGGAAGTCGGCATAGACAGCGACGTAGCATGCATACCGAGCATAATCGAGATGTTCAGCAAATATTGCATAGTCCAGACTTCAAGAGCTTTGGCGACATTGAGTTCTGTCGTTGATTGTCTTCCTTAGTAGACTACATCTGATTTTGGTATTATACCCGCTTGAGTAATGGACTAGGAGTATTACCTGTCGTCTGGCGGGACTACCCAATACCAGGAAGGGTGGCTTGACAAGAATAAATGACTGTTTAAAAATTAGGGGTAGTGAGGGAAATCTCACATTCTTATTTCGCCCAGCGGTTGCTGCCCCTCCGCTGGGCATTTTTATTTTTTGTTCATCTATCCCGCCAACACTTTTCTTTCATTTCAAGCCATTCCTCATCGCTCGGGCATCCAATTGTCGGTATATTTGTCCGGCTGAAACCGACTAGCTCCCGCAGAGGCTTCGTGCCAAAGTTTTTTATTATGTGTCTTGATTTTTTCCACCCGGGGATAAACCAATCTGTAAAATCAAGTATCTAAAAATCACGCCGCATGAATTTCTAACTCCTTCACGAGAAAATTATCCCACCCACAAATAAATTTACAAAAACGAGTTTCAAAATATTGCCGCCGCCTTTTTTTGGGGGGCGGCGAGGTCTTACTCACCCAGAATGTCACTCAATTCCTCGGGCGTAATCAGTTTGGCACGTCAGTAACCAAGCGAGCCTAAATGTACCAATTACATTTACATTATTTTCTGAATCTCTCGGGCCGCAGCCAACGCCTCTTTGGCACGTTCGATACCGCCGCAATGCTTCAGCAAACCAAAAGCCGCTTTGATCTCGAGAATACCGACGCCCGTCTTGGTAGACATGGCGTTCGCCGCCTTACGCCGACGTTTCGACTTCCCCTTGGCAACATCCATTTTGCTTTTGATGTTGGCGACATGATTGGGGGAGAGTTTGATCCCTTGTTTTGTCAGTGCCACGGCAACCTCTTTGTTGGTAGTGCCGGGATGAGCCTTGAAATAATCACGAACGGTTTGGGATTTATTGACTGCTGGCTTTTTGGCCATGATGGACTCCTTGTAGTAGAGGGGTGTAAACGATTAGTCTGCCTATTTTACATGGGTGTGTCAAGTGGGCAATACTATGTCTATGGGCTCACTCGCCCAATTCCTCATCGGGTGGTGGAGATAATAACATTTTTAAATCCTCGGGTGGGATTTTATAGGAGACATCTTTAATTTCTGAAAAATCGATGTGAAGCATCGCCATTACGTTCCTGGTCCCGATCCGCTCATTCCCAGTTACAGATTATCTTTCAGTCTTCGATCTAGGTAC
>JBEKGL010000265.1:0-5787 GCA_050012815.1 Thermoguttaceae bacterium | reverse complement strand
AAAGACATTTTCAGTTTGGCAAACCGTTGCCGAACCGCCGCTTCCATGCTGTTGTTTCGCATGGAAACGATTACATCAATTTACACAAAAAGTTGTAACACTAATTTTTTAACAAATCCTTATGCATGGTCCGATCTCTCGATGAAGGCACTATTTCGTCTCGAATATCAACAGGTAGGGAACTGCGGACTGTCCTTTTGTGTCTTTGAAATTGCCGAATTTTTGTGAATTCAGCCAGAACGCATAAGTCTTTTTCGGCTGGAGTTTCACCGGCAACACACAAGTTTTTCCATCTGCCAGATACTTGGGTTCACCAGTGGACTCGGCAGTTGTGTCTTCTGAAACTGTACTCCATGACATGCTTTTATCCATCATCTTCTTACTGAAAGTGACACGAATTTCTTTCATCTTTGGGTCGACTTTTATGTCACCCGATTGTGGTTCAGTTTTCACCACCACCGGTGGCATGGTTGCTACGCTTACCTTTTCCTGCCCGGCCGCGGTTAAAGGATTACCGATTAAGACCATTACCATAGCGATTGCTAAAATGCTCTTCATAACAAAATCCTTTCTAATATTTGAGATATGAAACACTAATCAGTTGGCTTCGATGTATCCGGGGCGGCACACCGTGATGTCGTGTGCTCGAACGGAAAAATCCTCGGCTTCGTTTGGCTGCGTACTGCTCATGTAAGTAAACCTCTTTCGATGGGCAAAAACTCTGTTCATTTTAGCAGCCGTGACACCTGACCACTATGCCCGGTTCGTGACCTATAAACGATGCCCCCCTTCTGTGGCAGAAAACATTCCTTTGATGGGCTGGTCGTGAGTACTTATCCCTCAGCGGATGTTGCTTCCGTCCCAGATTCCTCGCAGGCACCGTTTGACGGGATCGTAGAGGAATGCCGAAAAAATGGTGGTTTTTCGGGATTGCCGGTAAACGGATGAGTTGATGAGACAGCAGCAGAAACCTACAAGTCTTGCTTACCCTTCCGCGAGTACGGTTAAGAGTGCCAGGTTTTTAGACCGTTACGAAGGTCTCCCTCAGTGCCACGGTTTTCAACCGTTGTTTACATGTTGTTTCTACTTTCGCCGTCGCCAAGTGCAGGCTAGAAGGCTGATTGCACCGATACCCAGGAGGGCGAGTGTGGATGGTTCGGGGACGGATGTAAGGTTATCGCTTAATGCCGTTGGCCCTCCGGGAATGGCGGCGATGGTCAATGTCGAGTAGGCGCTGATAGTCAGTGTGCTCACTTGGATGCTATCGGCGGTGAGCATGGAAGCAGTGACCCCGTTGCCCAGGCCGAGATTTCCGGAACCGGTGATGGCGTGCAGCACTGAGTCGGCGCCGTTGAGTTGCAGAAGGCCGCCGTTGATCGTGGTACCGCCCAAGTAGGCGGCATTGCCCGCAAGGGTCAGCGTGCCGGCGCCTTGTTTCTTCAATCCGCCGTCGCCCGCGACGGGATTGGAAAAGGTGACATTGTAGTTTTGGGTATCGACCGTAGCGTCGCCGTTGGTGCCGGTTAGCGTGATGGGCACGGTGGCCGTTAATGTAGTCGTAGCGCGCATAGTACCGCCGCCGAAGTTGAATGTCGCCGCACCGTCCCCTTTTTGCAAATTATTCAAGTTTAATGTGCCGCCTGTGAAGTTGTAGGTCCCTTTGCCTCTGTGGTTATTGCCGAGAGTCAGTGATCCAACAACCGTATTAGTCCCCCCGTATTGATTAAAGACGCCGGTTCCATTGAAACCAATGATTTGATAAAATGCCGACAACTGTCCGTTTTTACTGAGGTTGTACTCCCCGTTGCCGTCCGATTGATAACCGAGATATAGGTTATTAGAAAGTGTGTTGCTTCCCGCGGAATGGTTAAAGACGCCGGTGGCGGCATCACCAACGAACTCAGTACCAGCCGACAACTGCCCTGTTCCACCAAGGTTGTACGTCCCGCTGCCGGTTGAGTTGAAAGACAGAGATAGGTAGCCGGTAATGGTGTTTGTTCCCGCGGATTGGTTAAAGGTGCCGGCGCCAGATACGCCGATTTTCTCATTTTGAGCCAACAACGAGCCGCCAATTAAGTTGTACATGCCCATGGACTCCGAGTTGTTCGCGAGATATAGATTCCCCGAGAGCGTGTGGGTTCCTCCGGATTGGTTGAAGGCGCCGCTGCCTACATTGCCAACATATTCGTTAGTTGCCGACAATTGCCCCGTTCCACTGAGATTATACATGCCGCTTCCGCTTGAATCACCGAGAACTAGACTCCCGGTAAGCGTGTGGGTTCCTCCGGATTGGTTGAAGGCGCCGCTGCCTACATTGCCAACATATTCGTTAGTTGCCGACAATTGCCCCGTTCCACTGAGATTATACATACCGCTTCCGCTTGAATCACCGAGAAATAGACTCCCGGTAAGCGTATTTATTCCTCCGGATTGATTGAATGCGCCGGCGCCAATTTCACCAATGTACTCATTGGAAGCCGACAACGCTCCCGTTCCACTGAGATTGTATGTACCGTTGCCATGCGAGAAGTAGCCAAGAAGTAGAGCTGAAACAGTGTTGGTTCCCGCGGAGTGGTTGAAAGTGCCGGCGCCATATAAACCGAGGTATATGTTGGAAGCCGACACTAATCCACTGCCATGTAAGTCGTATGTCGCACTGCCACTTGCGTTTATTCCGAAAATGATTTGGGCTACTTGTATGTTATTTGCCGTTAGTGTGGAAGTATTATTAACGCCCACTTCGAGTATACCGGCGCCGGAGATTGCGTGCAGCACCGGATTGGCGCCATCTAAGCACAAAGTGCCGCCCTCGATTATGGTGTCGCCCAAATAGGTTGCATTGTCTGAGAGGGTCAGTATATCCGAGCCGAGTTTATTCAATCCGCCGTTGCCCGCAACTGCGCTGGAAATAGTGACATTAAAGTTTTGAGTATCTATCCTGGCGTTGCCATTGATACCGGAAAGCGTAATGTGGACAGCAGTCGTAAATGGGGCAGAGGCTCGCATCGTGCCGCCGCCGAAGTTGAAGGTCGCCGCGCCGTCCCCTTTTAGCAAATTATTTAAGTTTAATGTACCGCCTGTGAGGTTGTAGGTTCCATTGCCGCTGGCGTTATTACCGAGAGTCAGTGACCCAACAACCGTATTATTTCCCCCGGATTGATTGAAGACGCCGATGCCATCGCGGCCAATGCTTTCGTATTCGGTGGCCGACAATTGTCCAGTGTCACTAAGGTTGTACGTACCGGTGACGGTTGCCCCGGATCCAAGGGTTAGACCATGAACAATCGTGTTAGTTCCCGCGGAATGATTGAATGTGCCGGCGCTCCCTACGCCGATTACCTCATATTGTGCCGATAACTGGCCGGTTCCACTGAGGACGTATGTCCCATTGCCAGTAAAATTCAAGCCGAGATTTAAGTTGCCAACCGTATTGGTTCCCGCGGAGTGATTGAAAGTGCCGGTGTTCGATGAACCGATGTTTTCATTGGCAGCAGACAACTGGCCGCTTAATAAATTGTATGTACCGTTATTACCCTCTCCGACATATAAGTAGTCGGTAACCGTGTTGGTTCCACCGTTTTGATTGAAGGAGCCGAAGCCCAAGTGACCAATATACTCATCCTTTGCCGACAACTGTCCCGTGCCGCTAAGTTCATAAGTCCCCGTGGCGCCTGAATTAAATCCGATCCAGAGTTCCCCGGAAACTGTGTTATTTCCTCCGGATTGACCGAGAATGCCTATTCCTGATTCACCAATACGTTCCTGCATCGCAGACAGTTGCGCCGTTCCACTGAGATTATACCTCCCGCCGTTAGAGGCAGATAAAACATGAACCGACATCGGAGTAATGCCCGCATGTGTCGCCGTGGCATTATTGCTTATTTCCAAGCCTCCGGAGTTCAATCCATTTAATTGGCTTCCGTGAAATAATGCGCCGGATATCAGGTCTGCCACGTTAAAGTCAAATCCCATGGCCAGAGTCCCGTAGGAATTCATATTTATCGTTGGCGTTGTCAGTCCGTTGGCGTACCACTCAAATCGTCCTCTTGCAGATGACAGAGGATCCCCACCGATATAAATCCACACGCCGACTGTCAATATTCCTGTTCCGCTCAGGCGGTACGTCCCTGTATTCCCTGTGAAGCCAAGACTCATAAAGTGAGTGACCGTATTTGTTCCCACCGATTGATTAAAGAAGCCGTTGCCCAGATAACCCCATTCACCGTATTGGCCGCCAATTTCAACCGAGTAAGCAGAGAATGTCCCGCCAGTCATCTGAATGTTTCCATTGTAAAGTTGCAGGTCATCACAGATATCTCCATTTGAGGTCACATTGGCGGTTCCATCATTATCTATTAGGGCTATATCAGTAACTACCGGTAAGTGTCCAGTCCAGTTGGAATCTTTTGACCAATCGCCCGAGTTTGGATACGACACGTTCCAAGTTTTAATTGCACCCTCGAGTGAAGAGACCGTCATCACGATCAGTATCCAGGCAACAAAAAAAATACTTTTCCCCTTTCTTCCCCAATAAACTGCCAATATAATCAACGCCCCGGCCAGAAGGGCCAATGTGGATGGTTCCGGCACTTGAGTGATTTTGCCGCTCAGCGGACCGCCGGGAAGCGGGCGGATGATGACTTCCGCGCCGCTGCCGATAGTTAGCGTTTCTTGAACAATCGATTCGGCGGTCAGCGTGGCGCCGCTATCGACTTGCGTGGCGCCGGCACCGCTGACATTGCCGACTTCATGAGACCCGCTGATGACTTCAAATGTGGCCGACGCGGCAGTGTTAATATTAAGGTCAGGCTTGTTTACACCCGTGATCCACAGACATAGCTTGCCTGAAGTAACATCGATAAACGACGTGCCGCCTGCCGTAATACCGTCGGATATGGCCATTATGCCACCGTTTACCGTGGTATCGCCGCTGTAATCGAGCGGCGTTTGAATGAGCAGATCGCCGCCGCCCATTTTATTCAATCCTCCCGTGCCGGATAGGCCGTTTTCAATCGCAATCCAGTGACCGGCGGTGTCGATGTTGGAGTTTCCGCCGATTCCGGTTATGGCAAGCGGCAAGGTTAGCTCGAAGTTGGCGCTTGCCTGCAGCGTGCCGCCGCCTAGATTGAAGGCAGCCCCGGCAGCCCCGGTGATTCCAGACGTAATCAACGTTCCGCCGGTCAAGTTGTAGGCGCTGCTGGAATTTATCGATAAAGAATTTGTAAGGGTATTAGTTCCACCCGACTGATTGAATGTCCCCGTGCCGCCGAAGCCGACATTCTCGAACTGTGCGGATAATTGTCCCGAACCGCTTAGATTGTAGGTTCCGTGGCTGCCGATTTGCTGTGCAATATCAAGTACGTAGACTCCGCCATTCACTCCTCCCGTATGATTTACGATTCCAGTGCCGGTTTCGCCTATGGTCTCGTATAATGAGTTCAGGATCCCGTTCAAATTGTAAGTTCCATTGCCTCCTGGTTGACTACCCACAACAAGTACATTGCGTATTTCATTGTATCCGCCGTTATTATTGAAAGTTCCGGTTCCCGCGTCACCGACAATTAGATTCCAGGCGTGTAATTGCGTTGCACCGGATGTGGTCATGCTGCCCGTGGCGGTGGATCCGACGTTGATGGAAAAATAGTAATTATTGGGCGTGGCGTTTTCAAGGATCAGCGCCGGCGAGCCGCTGCCATTGATGTTAAGATCGACGGAGTATTGAGGAGCGGTAGGACTCCAAACAAAGACTCCGCCGTGTATGCCGCCTACGGTCAGGGTTCCACCGGT
>JBEKGL010000264.1:0-5833 GCA_050012815.1 Thermoguttaceae bacterium | reverse complement strand
GTAGCCCTCGGGAATCCCTTCCGCGACTCGCTCCGTGCAGGTAAAAGCCACATCCGGTGCGCGAATTGTATCCGGATCGCGGCGAATAATGAATCCGGCGTCCGCACCGGTTATCTTGCCAAGCTTTTTGCTTCTTACGAAATTTTCCAAGAGAAACGTGATATTTCCTATAATTATGCCGTGTTTGAATCCGGCGGGCGACATCATAATCAATTTTCCGCGCACTAACTCGCACCGGCCGGGATTCGGCATCTGAAACAGTTCTTCGGCGCTGATAAGGTGTTGTAGAGTTGCCATATTATAATATACTATATGGGGGGTCTGATGAGTTGTCAATAAGTGTGTTGTTATCATTCTCGTTCCGAAGCTGGAGTTTTGAAACGAGATAAATCAAGCCGCTTGCGTTTCTTTTTCCGCCGCCAGTCGTTCGGGCTTGATATGGCCGTCGTCGCTTACGTCCTCGAAACGCACGGAGACTTGTTTCGACACGCCCGATTCCTGCATTGTCACGCCGTAGATGGTGTTCGCGCAGGTCATGGTTTTTTTCGAGTGCGTGACGATAATGAATTGCGTCCAGGCCAGAAAATCCTTTAGCACCTTGATGAAGCGGTCGATGTTGGCCTCGTCCAGGGCGGCGTCGACTTCGTCGAGCACGCAGAATGGGCTGGGCCGGCTGCGAAAGATGGCCAAAAGCATGGCTGCGCAGGTGAGAGTTTTTTCGCCGCCGCTAAGAAGCGAGATGCTGCGCGGCTCCTTGCCCGGCGGCCGGGCGACGATCTCGATGCCGGAGTCGAGAATATCCACGCCCTCCTCCATAACGATGTCGGCATGGCCGCCGCCGAACAGATCGCGGAAGAGTTGTTGAAAATGCCCGCGGATCGTGTCCAGCGTCTCGGTAAACAGGCGCCGGCTGTCGGTGTTGATCTTTTCGATGATCTTTTCCAAAGATGCCTTGGCGTCGGCAAGGTCGCGGTACTGGTCGGAAAGGGTTTTATCGCGGGCTTCCAACTGCTGAAGTTCTTCCAAGGCCTCGATGTTGACGTTGCCCAGATTGGCGATCTTGCGCCTCAGGTCGTCGATTTCCTGTTGCACTTCCTCGCGCTTGTGCTGCTCTTCGGCGTTTGTGTCGTGTTCCAATTCGGCCAGTTCGATGCTGTAATCCTCGCGCAGTCGCTCGGCCAAGGTCGAGCGTTCGTGCCGCACTTCATTGGCCGACAACTCCTGGGCGTGGATTTTATCCTCGAACTTGCGGATCTTGGCGCGGATTTTCTGGACCTCGGCCGTCAATTCCGTGCGCCGGGCGCAAAGCTCCTCGCGCCGGTTGACAAGAGTTACGGTTTGCGAGGCGTAAGATTCCTTGCGAATATACAATTCGGCGATTTCCGATTCGGCGTGCAAGATATTCCATCGCGCGGCCTCGGCCCGGCTCGTGCTCTCGTCCAGGTGTTCGCGGATTTCGTCAATCGCCCGATAACGCTCTTGCCGATTTTCGTCCAACTGCCTCAATTGGGCCTGCAGATTGCGTAGCCGCTCCTCGCTCTTGGCGAGTTCCACCTTGATTTCGGTGGTTTTGCGGCCGTGTTCGATGCGCCGGTTTTCCAATTGGCCGATCTTCTCGCCCAGTCGCTCTAAATGTTTTTCCGATTCGGCCAGGTTCCGGTCGATTTCCGTTCGATTCTGTTGCGCTTCGACCAAGCGCTGCGAGGCCACGGCGTACTGATCTTGTGCCGCGGCCAACTCGGCGTCCTGCGCCGTCTTTTGTTGATCCAACTGGGCGCGACGTTCTTCACCGGCGGTGATCGAAAACCGCAATTGCGCCAGATGATCCGCCGTTTGTTGGTGTTTTTTCTCACATATTGCCGCAACTCGCTGCTGCCGGGCCATTTGTGCCTCGAAACCGACAACCGCCGATTCGGCCGCGGCAATGGCGGTTGTTAATTCCTCCAATTGAATGCCCAGTGCGCGGAGTTCGCTGCGGCGGGTGATCAAACCGGTGGAGCCGTGCATGGGTCCGACCACGAGCGTGCCGTCGGCCTGCAACAGTTCGCCGGAAAGGGCGACAAAATTCAATCCCCGTCCGGCGCTCTCAGCCAACTCAATGGCATGAGACAATTTTTCCACGATCCAAGTGCGGCACAACAATCGGGCGGCCAGAGGGGCAAACTTCGGTTGGGTTTCCACGAATCGATCGGCGCGGCCCAACACGCCGGGCCGTCCTTCCAAGTTTACTTCCGCGGCGGACAGTTCTTCCTTGCGTCCGTCCAACCAGACAAATCCCACTCGCCCGGCAAGGCGGTTCGATTCTTTTTGCAGGTAGTTCATCAATTCGCCCCCGGACGACGCCACGACGTGCTGGGCCGCCTGGCCCAGGGCAATTTCGATAAGCGGCGCCGCTTCAACGCTCACGTTGAGCAGGTCGGCCACCAGGCCGAAGACATCGCGGAACGCCGCGTCGGCCGGATCGGCCGCCCGGGCGAGCACTTCCTTCACTCCGGCGCTTAATCCTTCCTGGCGGCGCACGAGTTCTTCCAGGAGCGAATGGCGTTCGGCCAGACCGCTGTGCCGCTGGCGTAAGCCGCCGAGTTCCTCCTGTTTGGCCGACAGTTGTTGCTGAACTTGCGCCAGTTGATCCCGCGCGTCGGCAAGCCGGCGCTGACATTCGTCCAACTGGCCGGTGGTCTCCTCGCGCTGGGCGTGCAACCGGGTTAACTCCGTTTGCAGGGCATCGACCTGGCGATTGAACTCCGCCAGCCGGGCGTGACAGCGCTCGGTGGTCGCCGAAGCGGCGGCCACTTGTGTTTCCAGGGCGCTGGTTTCATTGCCCAAGGCGGCCGACGACCGCATCTGCTGCATATATCCGGCGCGTCGCTGCTCGTTTTCGCCGCGCAATTGGTCCAAAACCGTCATCACTTCGGTCAGTTCGCGTTCGGCTTCGACCAGGCGCCGGGCGATTTGCCGATGCAGTTCTTCGGCTGCCACCTGCTCGTCGGCCGTGCCGCCAAGTTCCTTTTCCAAATCGCCGGTTTTAGCGTTCATGGCCACGATCTGTCGCCGGCACCGGGCGATTTCCTCTTCCAGGTCTTTCAATCTGGCGTGCTCGTGCTCGATCGACGATTCGCCCGCGGCGATCCGCTCCCGATCAGCGGCAATACGTCCTTCAGACCCGCGAATGTCTTCGTTGATTTCGCCCAATTGGACGTCGATTTCCAGCATTCCGGCCTCGATGGCCTCGGCCGAAGCCGAGGCCGCTCCGTGCTGCTCGGTTAGTGATTGAATCTCTTGCTCGAAACCGCTTAAGCGTTCTGTCAGGCGCCGCCAATCGACCAATCCGACGTGGGTCCGCAACGCTTGTAGCCGATCGGAATACTCTTTATAGCGACGCGCCTTTCCAGCCTGGGCGCGGACGCTTCGCAGCCGGTTTTCCACTTCGTCGACAATGTCGTGAAGCCGCAAGAGGTTCTGATCGACCCGTTCCAGGCGCCGCAGGGCCTCCAGCTTTCGTAGCTTAAAACGGCTGATGCCGGCCGCTTCCTCGAAAATAATCCGCCGATCCCGGGCCGAAGATTGCAACAAGATATCGACCTTGCCCTGCTCGATGACGCTATAGGCCTGCGTGCCCATGCCCGTGCCCGAAAGCAGATCGCGAATATCGCGCAATCTGGCGGGATTGCGGTTAATCAGATATTCCCCCTCGCCGCTGCGATAAACGCGCCGTGTAATATGCACTTCGCCCGTATCGATGGGCAACAGGTGCTTGGAGTTATCCAGAGTGAGTGTGATTTCGGCGGTGTTCATCGCCCGGCGTGTCCCGGACCCGTTAAAAATAACGTCGGCCATTTCCTTGCCGCGCAGGCTTTTAACGCTCTGTTCGCCCAACACCCACTTGATGGCGTCGACTACGTTCGACTTGCCGGATCCGTTTGGGCCTACCACCACGGTTATGCCAGAGGGAAACTCGAACCGCGTACGGTCGGCAAAACTTTTGAATCCGACAAGTTCGAGGGCCTTTAACATAGGGATTAGGGATTGGGGATTGGGGCAAACTTTTAGAACTACGTACTCTCGTACTTTAATCTTAATCCCCCGCGCGAATTATGTCTTACTTCACATCCTGAGTCCCGAATTTTTTTTACTCCTTGGAGGCGAATCCAAACATTTTACCAAAGAAACCATGCTTAGACCCCGATTTTTCAGTAGATTTCTCATCATCAGTGTCGTTTTTGGACGTTTTTGTAGCATCATCCCCGTCATCAGAAGTAGATTTATCCACCTTTTTGTAGAATAAATCCGGTGCGGACTTACCAGGAGCGGCCTTTACGGAACTTTTGGATTGCTCGGTATCGCCGTCTTCGGCTAAGACGCGTTCGTAGGTTCGGCCTGCTTCAGGAACGGCATCGATCTCAAACCGGCTGGCCAGGGCGCCGGAGGCCTTTGCCTCTTGCAGCATTTGCACCACGTCGGGATATGTGCCGCCCAGTTCCACCACCGTCCGGATCACTTCGTCTACCTTAGGCGACACGACGCGTTTTTGGTCGGCTTCCTTGACGGCAAACTTGCTTACGGTGATTTCCTTGGGATTGGTGCTGTTGACCATGATCTGGTTGCCCGCGTTAACCGATATCGGCGTGAGGAGGTTTTGGTCCTTGCCGAAGAGCACGATCTCGGGCAGTCGGTTATGGGTAACGTGGATCATGGGGGGGCCGGAAACGTCGAGTACGTGGTAGTTGAATTGTCCATTTAAATTTTCGCCCGCCATCAAGGCGTCTTTCTTATTCATCGTCCACAGCGCCCGGAACGCGCCGTATCGGCTTTCCGCGCTGGAAGAGGACAGCATGTCGCGCAATTGCTCGTAGGCCCCGAAATCCTGCATGGAACTAAGCGCGGTAAGCGCGAATACGCGGAATGCAGGCTGCTCTCGGGCGGCCTCGCCCAGCGGAGCAGACGCCTCATGCCGATCCAAATATGCCAACGCCTCGGAAGAATAAAAACGGACTTCGGCATCTTTCGATTCAAGAGCCTTCAATAAAATAGGCACGCCGTCAATTCCGATCGCCTCCAATTGCAGGGCGGCATCGGCCGAAGTCATCGGCTCCCGCAACTGTTGTTCCAATGCGGCAATCCGCTGCATCCGTTCGGATGCCGACTCTGTAATCGCCACCGCTCGGACCACTTTCATATAACGGTCGATATTATCTTTGTACCGGGGATGCACGGTCAATTCCACGTATTGTTCCGTTTTTGCCTTAGCCACCCCAATTTTTATGCCGTTCTGAAAGGAATGAAACCGCTTATTCACGGCGTTTTCAATGCGCGAACTGTTCATCACGGTCTGGTGCTCGGGTTTAAGCACCAAACCCAGCGAACGCGACTTTAGCGCCAAGCCGCCGCCGAGAACCCTGCCGCGGCAAGCCAGCACGCGGTCGGTCTTCGGATTAGCCAGCGGATCGACCATTACCGGCCCCTCGGCTTTGGCCAACAACTTTCCTTCGTGTATTTGGTTGCCCAGTTCCGCCATCTCGGCCAGCCGGGATTCGAGAAGATAACCGCCTCGCAAACTGGTGGTTTCGCTCTGGCCCGGAACGCGAACTTCCACGTCAAAACGATCGCCCTTCTGAATCCCCGGTCGCAAAACTCCTTGTATTTTCACCAGCGACGTATTGCCCGACGACAAGATTGTATTCGGTGCGATAACGCCGCGGGTTTGCATTTCATCGAGCAATGCCCCGCGATCAGACGAAGGCGCCGGATCGCTGCCGGTGCCGTTTAGGCCCGTGATCAATCCCACTGCTTCCACCCGCACGGGATATAACCCAAACGGCACGGCAAAGTCGCC
>JBEKGL010000263.1:0-5837 GCA_050012815.1 Thermoguttaceae bacterium | reverse complement strand
GAGGAAGGATCCCGGGAAACAAAGGGGAAAATGCGGACCAGCGTAATCTGCGACAAAAATCTTACGATGCAAGATGGAGGATGGGGATATAACGCCAAGGCAATAGCCGACGGCAAGGTGATGACTCGCGATCAATTGGTCCGCTTTCTGGCTAATTGCGTCGTCAGGAACATGACGTTGCTGGTCAACGTGGCCCCAGACCGGCACGGCGTCATTCCCGACTTGGAGCAAAAACGACTGAGGGAAGTTGGCGCTTGGCTCTCGAAAATGGGCGAAAGCGTCTATGGAACCCGCAGCGGCCCCTGGGAACCGGTAGATGGGCGCTATGGCTATTGCTTCAAAAGTTCCACGGTTTACGTGCATTTGTTGAAAGAATACGAGGGCGACACATTTGAGATGCCGCCGCTGGGAAAATTAAAACCGCTTAAAGCTTATAATGTCTACAGCGGCAACCCCCTAGTCTATGAGAAGAACTCCGAGGCCGGAGTGACCATTTGCGGAATCGACCGTACCGCTTCTCCCGCCGACACTGTCATCGCGGTGATCTTCGACGGCAAAATCAAAAGCGTGTGGGAAAAATAATACAGTTTATAATTTAAACCTGCGCATCCATTCAGCAAAAACTGGCATGTTATCCCGAAGTGTAAACATACGGCAGAACGTAGATTTGAACTGATATTGGTATAATAATACCCGACTTCAACAGAATTTGCCGCACATTGGCGAGGCGAAAATGCATACACAAAAAGCAATTTGCAGAGTCTTGAGCGGGATATTGTTCTGGGTACTGTTGATCTCCGCAATTCCGATACGCGCTGCCGACGTGCCTTCCGATCAATTAATAATCTATCCCATTACCGAGGGCATGCCCAGGAACGCCGATTTTACCGTGAAGGTGCGAAACCCGGGGAAGCAGTGGCAAGACCTCGCCACGTATGGCGTCAAGGTCGCTCAAGTGGTGGACACTCGGACCACGCCCCAGGACACGTCTATGGCTTCCTTCGATTTCTCCGGCGCCGTGGATGTGTCCATCACGTACAACCAGGGAAATATCGCATCTGCAAGAATTCGGCCGCTGTCCTATGGCATAAAGGCCGAGGTAAAAGGAAACACGATCGCCTTTTCACTCTCGCAACCCAGAAACTTGTCAGTGGAAGTCAACGGAGATATTTTTCACAACCTGCAATTGTTTGCCAACCCTGTCGAAACCACGAGGCCCAATCCGAAAGATCCCAACGTCATTTATTACGCCCCGGGAAGCCATCAGGTAGGCACGGTGAACGTGCCGAGCGGAAAAACAGTGTACATTGCCGCCGGCGCCCTGGTTCAAGGCAACTTCCAGATCAACAACGTCGAAAATGTCCACATTCTCGGCAGGGGCATTTTGTACGGATATGGAACGCGAAATAAGGCTTTTTTGATGCAATCCGCCAAAAATGTTGAATTGGATGGAATTATCGTGGTGCCCGCCGGCTACACCGTCCAGATGGGTAATTCCCAAAACATCGCCATCAAAAACATCAAGTCATTTAGTGCCGGGGGGAACAACGACGGCATCGACGTCTTCTGTAGCTCCGATGTGACGATCGACGGCGTGTTCATGCGGAACTCCGACGACTGCATCGCCATTTACGGGCATCGGTGGAATTACTACGGCGACGTCAAAAACGTCATCGTCAAGAACTCGACCCTCTGGGCCGACGTGGCTCATCCCATCCTCGTGGGCACGCATGGCGATTCCCAAAACCCCGACACTCTCGACGGGCTGCAATTCATCAATCTCGATATCCTTGACCACCACGAGGCGCAGGTTGACTATCAGGGCTGCATGAGCCTCAATGCAGGCGACAGCAACCTGATTCGCAACGTCCGGTTTGAGAACATTCGCGTCGAAGATTTCCGCGAAGGGCAGTTGCTGAATCTGCGCGTGATGTTCAATAGGAAGTACGATACTTCTCCCGGCAGAGGGATCGAAAACGTTTTGTTCAAAGACATCACGTATAACGGCACGCACGCCAACCTGTCTGTGATCGCCGGTTATGATGACACACGCAACATCAAAAATGTGGTCTTCGAGAACCTCAAGATCAATGGACGGGTGATTTCTGACAACATGCCGGGCAAACCGACGTGGTATAAAACCGGCGATATAGCCCGGTTCTTCGTGGGCGAGCATGTCGAGGGACTGGTGTTTCGCGCCACCGCCACGGACCCGCCGGCAAGCCCGTGAGTGCTGCTGACGCCGGGTCAACAACGTCGTGGCCGGCAATCAATATTGAACGGACCAGTGCAGGTGTTAAAGAAACGATACCGCCAAATCCAAAGCAGGAGCACTATGAAAACGTATCCACCCAGCGGCTCGGTCAAAGGTCTTGCGCGATATTTGGTCATGGCAATCTTGACCGCGGCCGGGTTTCAAATGCCGGAGCGCGCTCCGGCGCAGACGCCACCAGCCGCGGCGCAGACCCAACCGATGCGACTGGCGAAGCCGACGCCGCTCCAGCTTGCGTTTCAAGACATGGAACTGGGTGTTTTTATTCACTATAGCATCGACACGTACGGCAGCAGAAGCGGCGCCTTCCCCGCGTCGGCGTTCAACCCGACGGAGCTGAATGCCGAGCAGTGGGTTCTGGCCGCCAAGGCGATGGGTGCGAAATATATGGTCCTGACGGCCCGGCACGAGCAAGGCTTTTGCCTTTGGCCCACGGCGACCACGGACTACAGCATCAAGTCGAGTCCTTATAAGGACGGCAAGGGGGACATTGTTCGGGAGTTCGTGGACGCCTGCAGGAAAAATGACATGAAGGCGGGCCTCTACAATCCACCGTGGATCGATGACAATTGGGATGCCAACCAGCCGGGCTTTGTGCGGAGTGGGAGTAACTCTGACATAACGAAATACAACGACCCGGCGATCTATGAGAAGGTTCTGAAGAAAGAGTCGGAACAACTCCGAGAATTGATGACGAACTACGGCCTGCTGGTATTCTTCTGGGACGACCATTTCGGCCGTTCTGACGCCCTGGGCGCAACGCCGCGGGACGGCAAGCTCAGGGAGTTGTACGCAACACTGGCCAAGCAGGCGCACGAACTCCAGCCGGACTGCCTCTATTTCGGTCCCGATGTCGAGCACGTCGGCAACGAAGAGGGCCACACGATTTACCCTTTATGGAATGCAGTGACCACGCTGGACGGCACGAACTATACGATCAGCACAACCTATAAGTGGGGCGGAAATAACACGGGTGATCCGTTCGGTCAATTCTACCGGCCGCGACTCGGTTCCACCACGAATGGTTTCAGCACCGGGGATTGGATGTGGACGGAGCCTCGCCGGCCGCAATCGCTTGAACGGCATATGCAGGTGTACTACGAAATAGTGGGATGCGGAGCGGGCGTGATCGTGAACCTTACGCCGGATCGGAGCGGACTTATCCCGGCGGATCTTGTGGCTTCGGCCAAGGAGATGGGTGATGAGATCAATCGCCGGTTCTCCAACTCCGTGGGAGAGACCAAGGGAACCGGCGATGTCGTAACCTTGCAGTTCGCGACGCCCCCGCATCAACGGCGTTTTCCATCAACTCCTTAACCACGCTCCCCGGCCGCTCAATTACCTCGCCGGCGGCGATTTTGTTGATCAGAGATTGGGAGAGAGTTCGAATTGCCATGTTTATCAAATTCAGGAGAAGGCGATTCACACTAAAACATTACAAGTTGTTCTGACGTATGAACTCCAAGTATTTTGGCTAATTCATCTACAGATAGACGCATGAGTTCAGCGGGTTCTATTTTATACAACCCGCCGCCGTAAACTCGCCCTTCACTGAAAAACTCTTCCGGGTGAATGGACTTCAACGCTTTGAAAATATTTTCCCACAATAGTGGGCGAGCGTTAAGGATGCGTGCAACTGATTCTTTCGGATATAAAAGCAGGTACACGTTTGTGGCAACCGCGTTTGACCTATTCCAAATAAATCGAAAGGGCCTTTCCCGAGATCGCCCCATATAGGTGCAAAGTATTGGAGCGATGGCCCTTTTCTCCTGAGAATACCAGGGCGACCGCCTACTGGCTAAGTAACCTAAATGAACTTTATCGTTTTTGCCTTCCTGTAAATAATCCCAAAACTTGGGATATTTTTCGGCGATCTCTTCTTCGGGCAATGAGCAATCAATGAGGGCTAAAGGTTCAATTATGGTTGGCCAGCCCTTTTTATCCGCTTCGATGATTTCTTGTTTGAGATAGCGAGGGCTGGGAAGAATAGGGCGTACACAACTTATCGGGATGCCATGCTCCGGCAACTTAGACTTGGGGAGAATGAAGAAAGAGTTGTTTCCAGTCGCAAGGCCGCGTTTGACCGTAAACAGGTCGCCTAATATGACATGTTTGTTTCGCCGTCCATTTCCTGCTACATGAGGTAAGGAAGTCCACTTGTAGGTTTCCCGCAATTGTTCAAGCGGTACGCTTTCTGATTGAATTGGTTTTGACAGAGTTCCGCCGTATGAAAATATGACTGCATGGTCGGAATATGAGGATTTTTTTTCAAAAATGACGACTGCCGACGACACCAATGCATCATCGAATTGAACATCAGATGGACAAAAACGATGAATTTGAAGCAATGACACTTTTTCCATTAGATATCGTTTTACTACTTCCCCGTAGTTTACATCCATAAACTCGGAGGGAATAAGCCAGGCCGCAAAACCATTCTCGGCAAGCCAAGCATGTGCAATCAGTAGAAAGTAACAGTATAAGCCGGCCAAGCCACTGAGTTTCAAGCCGGTCATCGCATAAGCTTTTCGCCATAAACGTTGTTTGTCTTCGACCGAAAGATGGTGATGACGCACGTAGGGTGGATTCGTCAGTATGACGTTATACTTTGCTTCTGGTTTTTGTTTAGTGAAGTCGCCATGAATCATCAGCAATCCATGAGGGCCCCAAAGAGATTGGGCGGCTTCGGCGAAGGCCCGGTCCAGTTCTATACCTGTCCCGTTTTCGATTCGAGTTGCCGGAAACGTTTGTAGAAAAGCCGCAAAAAACGAGCCTGTGCCAATTGCGGGATCTAAAAAAACAAATTTTCCTTTTCGCTGCTTCAACTTACCCCAAGCATATTTCACAATATCAAGCGCCAACCCGGGAGGCGTGGCGAATTGTCCCAGACGATTCCGCTCCTGAGCGGTTTTCAGCAGGTCAAGACGCTTCTGCTCGGACTGCCTGATATATTCCTGTTCTAGAATGGTGCTCATTGGCTAGATTCCCAACTTATCGAAATCTTCGATCCGATGCTCCCATACCCAATCAATACCATCCTGCGCCTCATATCCCAGATAGCCGCCGTCAAAGTAGCCGCACAGAAAGACTAGATAACAGACATCCTTGCCGAAGGTCTCTTTAAGCTGACTGATCTTCTTGGATTCTTCTTTCCGTCTTTTATTGGTGTTGGTGAAATCTCCCGCCGACTTCGCTTCCACCATAATCGGTAGTTTGTTTGGACGTAACTTTCGCGGCTGAATAATTGCATCGATAGAAATGCCTACTTTGTGGTCTTCCCGGCCTGCCGCCACACTGTAATGAAACATGAAGGTTCCCGGCTTCATAAAATCAAGCTGAGCGCCAGGAGGATGACGTTCCTCTTTGTATCCCTTCTTGCGCAGGTATGCCCCGATCATTAAAAGCTGCCGTTTTTCTTGTGCGTTTCTGATAATTGGATTGGCATCCGCGCCGGTTAGTCTGTCGGCAACGATGGTGGAGGCCCTGTATACCTCTTCCAGAGTCGGCCTCCTCTTATCGGTTATCCATATAAATATGTCTGGGTCAAGGAGCTTCGAAATTATAG
>JBEKGL010000262.1:0-5881 GCA_050012815.1 Thermoguttaceae bacterium | reverse complement strand
GGGCCAGGAAAAGCACGGTGTCATCCACGGTCACCTTGCCTTTGCCTTCGGCCCCGGATCGACCTTGGGCGATTCCGCCCGTAGAAACCCCGGCGGGCAAGGTTCGCTCTTTGATGAATGTTTCGGTGATCGCCCCGGCAATTTCGGTAATTTCCTCTCCGGTGACGAATCGGGTAATATCGACGATATGGGCGTTCAAGTCGCCGTGTGCCCCGGAGCCCGCCAGATTTTTATCGAACCGCCATAACAAGGGCACCGCCTCGGAGGCCCAATCTTGCAGATAGACCGCGCGGACATGCCGGATTTCGCCCAGTTTGCCCTGTTTAACCAACTGATGGGCCAATGCCACGGCCGGGCAGCGGCGATAATTAAACCACACGAATGTCTTCACGTTGGCGGTTTTGGCGGCCTGGACCATTTCGCGGGCGTCGTCGAGGGTGCCGGCAATGGGTTTTTCGCAGCAGACCGGCTTGCCCGCGGCAATGGCCGCCTTTGCTATCGGTGCATGCATGTAGTTCGGCGTGACGATGTCGACCAATCCGATCTCGGGCGATTTTACAAGTTGCTCCCAGTTGGTCGAGGCATGTTTCCAACCCCAATTCGCGGCAAACGACTGGGGATTTTCCTCGGCCTGGCCAAAAACGGTATGCATTATCGGGCATACAGGCGGCTGGAAAAACTTGGTCACTTGGGCCCAGGCGTTGGAATGCGAACGCCCCATGAAACCCTGGCCGATCAGCGCCACATTGATATCTGCCATTACCGTTCCTCAGCGAAATTGTTCCGATGAGGACCGTTTATAGACCGATTTTTTCCGCCTGACAAGAGGCCGGCAATGAAAAAAATGATGAAGCGGGAATGATAAAGTGGGAAAGTGGGCAGTGGGCAGTGGTTGTTCAATTTACGATTTGTAATTACCCAATGTGCAGTAAAAAACTCCCCCCTAAGTCTTCCCCCCTTAAACTTCCGTCTGGCATTTTCAGGCAATTCCGGGTACCATGCTGCAAAGGGCCGCGTGGTTTTTGGGAAAAACCAATAGGCTGCTCCCCATCGTATTTCAGGAGGATCGGGAATGTATAGGATATGGAAAATACGCCGGATAACTTGTTTGGCGGCGGGCTTGGCGGTTGCCGTCGGTTTGGCGGTTGGATTGATGCTCGGCGGGTTATGGCCGCAAACCTTGCTACATGCCACGGCCACCGATCGAATGGATACGTTTGCCATAGCCACCGGCCTTGTGGACGATGACGTTGAAGCCGTTTATTTTTTGGATTTTCTTACCGGCGAACTCCGGGCGCTGGTCATGGGACGACAGGCCGGAGGCATTTCCGGGATTTATACATTCAATGTGGCCGGTCATTTAGGCATCGATCTCAATAAAAATCCCCGCTATATGATGGTCACCGGCATGGTCAGCCTGCGGCGAGGCGGATCGCGCATGCAAGCCGGCCGGGCAGTGGTTTATGTGGCCGAAGTAACCTCCGGAAAGATGGGCGCTTATGCCATCCCCTGGAATCCTTCCATAGCCGCGAGCGGTCAAACAATGACGGGAAACCTTGTCCCGGTAGCCACGTATCAGTTTCGCACCGTCTCGATCGTCGGCGCTCCGGGTGCAGGCACTACTCAGTAAAGATAATACCGGGTCTACACACATGGAAATCATTGTCAACGGCCGGGCGCGCGAGGCGGCCGAGGGCGTCACTGTCGCCGGGTTACTCGAAGAATTACAATTAAGCGATAAACCCGTGGCAGTGGAAGTCAACCTCCAGTTGGTTCCAAAGCGCCGACATGCCGAACATCGACTTTCCGCCGGAGATCAGTTGGAGATCGTCACGCTTGTGGGCGGCGGGTAACGAGGAGGATTTTTTGATGGAAAAAACGCAGGTCAACGGCGATTCGCTGCGGATCGGTTCGCATAGGTTTTCCAGCCGCTTGATCGTGGGGACCGGAAAATACGCCGGCTACGAATTGATGAGCGAGGCCTTGGCCGCCTCTGGCACGGAGTGCATTACCGTGGCCGTGCGGCGCGAACGTTTGATCGACGCCTCGGGCAAGAATTTGCTGGATTTCATCGACACCGCCCGATACACGATTCTGCCCAACACTGCCGGGTGCTTTACCGCCGAAGACGCCGTTCGCGTGGCCCGGCTGGGACGGGAAATTCTTTCGCAGTTGAATAATCCCGGGGCCGATTGGGTCAAACTGGAGGTGCTCGGCGACGCCAAAACCCTGCTGCCCGACCCTATCGCCACGCTCGAAGCCACGGAAAAACTTGTTGCCGACGGATTCCAGGTGCTGGTTTATACCAGCGACGATCCGGTGCTTGCCAAACGCTTAAAACAGGCCGGGGCGGTAAGCGTAATGCCTGCCGGCAGCCCAATCGGCTCGGGCCAAGGCGTTTTGAATCCCAATGCCATCCGGATATGTTTGGAATATCTCAAGGCCGACGATCCCGATTATCCGGTAATCGTCGATGCCGGCGTGGGCACGGCCAGCGACGTGACAGCGGCCATGGAACTGGGCGTGGACGGCGTGCTGTTGAACACGGGCATCGCTCATGCTAAAGACCCGCTCAAAATGGCCCGGGCCATGCGTTTAGCCACTGAATCGGGTCGCCTGGCCTATCTTGCCGGCCGGATCCCTAAGAAACTCTATGCAACGGCCAGCAGCCCGATGGATGGGACAATTGGGAGGTAGCGGGCAGTGGATGGTGGGTAGTGGGCAGTGAAAAGTTCGTTTAGCCGCGAGCGGGCACCATGTGTTGAATGGTTGGGGAGCGGGAAAAATGGTAACGAGAAATGAAAACTTTATTTTGGTTTATTCTAGGAGGGCTTGTATTTTTTGTTATCGATCAATTCCTCGTTCACCGAGCTTTAAAAACCTTTCTGTCAAGAACATGCACGGGTCGTGATTGGAAAAGGCGATTCCCAGATGCCACAAAAGATGAAATACGACGATTTCTAAGTATTTTTATCAATGCTTTTGGCTTTAAGAGTCGGCAAATATTGAAATTCCATCCAGATGATAAAATCACAGACATCTACCGAGCACTATATCCATTACCGTTCAGTGCTGATTCGCTTGAACTTGTAACGTTAACGATGAATGTCCAGAAAGAGTATGGACTTGATCTGATAGAACATTTCAATCAAGAAATGACCCTCGGGCAATTATTTCAATTGATAAAGAACATCGTCAAAAATGGGGGATAATACCATTTCTCTAATTTACGGCGTTTTTCCGCTGCTGGGCGGATTTGCCGGTTGCTGCGGGGTGATGGGGGTTGGGATTTGTGAAGGTTTTGGAACGCCTGGTTTGGTTTCCAGTCGCCAGGGAGAAGTTAAAGGCAGGGTTTGACCGATTTGGGGAAAATGCGCGAATACGCCGAAATTTTGCCCTTCCTCTCCCATGGCCACCAAAATCTTGCCATCGTGTCCCACCGTGGTTACTAAGCCGCCGCTGTCGGTGGCGCGAATCTGCACCAGGGGCATGCCGTTGGAGTTCATGGTCTGAATCAATCCGGAGCGGGTGTTTTTGTCGGCCCCGGCCAAGACGACCGGCTTGCCGTCGGCGTTGACGATCAGCATCGCGCGACATTCGGCCTGGCCCGCTTTAAGCTGCGCGCATTCGGCCAGCCCCAGCGTGCGAATATGTTGGCCTAAGGCCTCGTTGAATTGAAGTTGGTTGCATAGTGCATTTTCTCTTATAACCAATTCGTTACAGATGATTTTCTGCGCGGTAATTTCGCCGGCCTTTAGATCCACCGCTCCGAATCGCCTCGTGGGCAGAAACTGATTGCGCAAGGCAATCCCCAAAGTAAGAAAAACCAAAGGATAAACAATCCAGCGTTCGCGGTCGGACATGATCGAACTCCACAATAATTGGGACTTGGTGATTGGGGATTAGTTGTGGGCAGTGGGCAGTGGGTAGTGGGCGATGACCGGTTGGCAAAGCGAAACCGCAAGCGGTTTCGTTTGAGTTTTCAGTTATCGGTAAGAAGTACGGCGTACGGAGTAAAGTGACAAATCGAGGGAGTGGTTATGGTTGTTCAATTTGCAATAAAAAAACATGCGCGCAAAATGCGCTCAAACATTAACACAAAGACCCTATGACCTATAGCCTATAGCCTACAGTCTATGGCCTAAAGCCTCCAGTCTGGAAAAATCGCTCTATTTTTACAAAGGATCAAACGATATTCTTATGGCACAATTAAATTGAAGAAATATTACACAAGGCAGGGAATCTGCCTAAACTGCGCTTATTGCCCAATATCGCATAATGGATTTTCAATCTCTTCCTATCGAAACGGCGTGGCAGCATCGCTTGCGCTTGAGATTTTGCTGGCGTTGGCTGGTGATACCCTTTTTTGGAATGTGTATTTGGGGATGGTTTGACGTTCGCCAGCGCGGTTATATTTATCCCGATGATCCGCTGCAACACAAGACCGACTTTACCGTCTACACTGAGGCGGGGGCGGCGTTTTTCGACGGCCGGCCGCCGTACGAGGTGAGCAATCCGCGCGGCTGGACGTATTTATATCCGCCCATGTTCGCCATGCTCATGGCCCCTTTGCACGTCCTGCCTCCGCAGGATCAGGTGATGGTCTGGTTCGTCATTTCCTTGCTTTTATGCTGGGGATGTTTTTACGAATGCGCCCGGACGCTCCGTTGGCTGTATGCCCGGGACGATCACGCGGCTCAAAATTATACCGCGTGGTATCCTTGGCTGGGCATTGCCGCCATATTAGCCGCCGCGTTGCCCGCGCTCAATTGTTTGCAGCGCGGACAGGTGGGCATTTTGAAATTTTATTTACTGGCCTTGGGATTGCGATTGGTCATTAGCGGGCGCGGGCATTGGGCGCGATTGCTGGGCGGCATTGTCTTTGCCCTGCCGGTCGTTTTGAAGATCGTTCCCCTGCTGCCGGTGAGTTTTTTGATATTCGTGCAATTCGTGGTTTGGATAAAAAGCCGCTGGTCGCACACGCCCGCGGCAACCGAGTCGACCGCTGCCGTTCGGCCCTCGGCCGGTTCATCCTTGGGACTCACGTCCGGGGGACTTTTTGCGGGACTATTATTATTCTTTCTGGTCATCCCCTCGATGTTGGTCGGATGGAAGACGAATTTGCATCACCTGAAAACATGGTCGGGTTTCGTACTGACCAAGGCGGACGACGGCGGCGATGATCCGCGATCAGGCAATTCCCGCTCGACGCGCAATCAAAGCCTGCAAAACGCCGCTTATCGTTTGGGCAATTTCGTCTGGCACGCGGCAGCCGGCGGCCCGGACGATCGATTGGCGGATTTTTTTGAACGTCCCAAAACCATGTTCAACCGTCCGGAAATGATCATGGATTCCAAACCGGCGGAAATGATCTTGCTGGGAATAAGATTGGCCGTATTGGCGGCGTTGGGGATTGTCGGCATACGCTTGGGCCTGCGCGGCGACGCCTTGAGCCTGGCAACGGCCTTCAGCCTGGCCTGCGTGGCAATGCTGGTTGTTTCGCCGATTGCCAGGGTGCATTATTTCATGTTCTTCGTGCCTTCAATTTTGTATTTTTCCTTGTGGCTTGACCGAGAGAACCATGCCCGGGCAGCCAAGATCATGGCTGTTGTCCCGATCGTTCTAATCGACCTGCATTACATCTTTCTGTCTTATGCCGGGCGCGTGGGCCTGTTGGGCTTAGGCACGACCGCATGGCTCCTGACCGCTTTCGTCCTGGTCATGCGCGGCAGCCGGAAGGCCGCTGCGCCCGCGTTGCCTGAGACTGTTCCGCATGAAGTTTTCCAGCCCGTAATCAAGCAGGCGGCTTGAATTTTTGGAAGCAACTTGTTAGAGCGATAGTTGAACTGTCGCCCCAACAAATAGCCCCTTCGGGGCTTCC
>JBEKGL010000261.1:0-5925 GCA_050012815.1 Thermoguttaceae bacterium | reverse complement strand
GCGCCTGCTTGTTATTTTGTGCATTCTCTTTATTGTCTTTATTGTCTTTATTCTCACGGTTGTTTTTTTTGTCTGAAAAAACACCGCCAAAGAGCGTCCGACCAAAATCGTCAAATCGCTCACCAATGGTTTTACTTCCGGAGCCGGACGATGTTCCTTGGGCAGATGTGGATGACGTTTCCTGGGCAATGGCAACGGAGGCCATACCTAAGATTTCCAGAAGGATGAAAACTTTAACTACTTTTCGGACCGACATGGTAACACCCTGCGCGCATTGATGGCAGCGGATTAAAAGAACTCCACATTGGGTATCGTCACGGTGAATTTTTGGGTTTAGTCAAGTTTTCCGATTTGAGCGGAAAGAAGGAATGGCAAAACTGAGTTGAATAGGGGTAAACGGCAAGATGCGCAGCAGGCGGAAAATAGAGAAATGTCTGGTTGATGCAGGAAAACTTATTTGGTTTTCCAATTTTTAAAATATCTCGTAAAACTTTTCCGCAATTCTGGAATGCGACGTTTAAGGCGATCGCTCAGCAAGTCAGGCGGATTTTGAATTTGCAAATCATGCAAGTAATTTACCAACTCCTCGTGGGCTTCGCCCGGGCCATGAAGCATAAAGCAGACCCAAGCCCAGCAATCGCGATATTCGGCCTTGCCCATCTGCGTAAGTTCGGTACATTTTTCCAGATTCTCAATGTTGGGGACTAAGCCCAGCCAAACATTCCAACGAATGTCGCTAAGATGCGGATTGCCCGCGGCACGTTGTTCGGCGGGCAGTTCAAAATAGCCGGCCAGACCTTCATCCAACCACAGGGGAATGTTTTTTAACGAGGCATGTAATAAAGCGTGCGTACATTCATGGCGGAGATCGATTTCGAATTGCGGACTGCGAAAAGCGAACACCCTGCCCGGCCCATTACCCTTGATGTAAACCGCCCTACGAAAGGGCACGTTGGGAAATTGCTGCTTTAGATAGCGATCGTAGGTTTGCCGGTCGTGGAAAAGATAAATCTGGATGGCTTCCTTTGCCCGGGGAATGTCTAGTGCATGCACCAGGTCGTTTTGCAGTTGGGACAGTTCAACTAGGAAAGGTTCAATGCCTTGGAGGGAAAAATCCGCTCGGCAGATAAAAGGCCCTGCCGTTCGCGTATCGGGCCAGTCGGCGGCAATTCCGCTGCCAACCAGGCCCAAGACAAGCATCAACGGAAGCCGGCAAATAGCAAAAGTTTTTTTAACTATGCACAATTGCGGAAAAGGCATCTCATCGAAAATCTGAATTATTCGGTTGCGGCTTTACGCCACGATAGGTAGTAAGTGATAAGGCATGGGAGTGGTTATGATGTTGTTGTGGAAAATTAAATAGAGTTATTAAAAGCGTCAATAGCAATAAGCATCTTTGATAAGGGATAAGAGTCAACAACTATCGACAAATCTACCCTCACCCTGGCCCTCTTCGGGTACCGACCGAAGGTTGGTCGGGAGAGGGGGAGTTGTTGGATAGGCTTTTAGTAAAACCATGCCTATCCCCTTTTCTATTAGCTTGTTATGGATCATGATATAAGCATGAAACAAGCGATTGGTGTTGACCTTTGTGGTTGAATTTGGTACTTTCCTACCCTGCCCGGGGGGCTATGATAGCAGATTATTGAATCGAGGGAGCAAGACAAGATTATGCCGTATTCCGCGATAGGCCCCATTGCCGTACATTTGCCGGAAAAAGTGGAAAATATTGAGCAATTGGCCTCGATGTTCGCCAAATGGGACATCGAGACGATCTTTGCCAAGACGGGCGTTAGGAACCGCCATATAGCCGGGCCGGACCAATGCGCATCGGACCTGGGGGTGGCGGCGGCGGAGCGGCTTTTCGCCCAGTACAACATCGACCGGGAATCGATAGACTTTCTTTTGTTTTGCACGCAAACGCCGGATTATATTTTGCCCACCACGGCCTGCATCATGCAGCATCGCCTGGGGCTGCCTACTTCGATTGGGGCATTGGATTTCAACTTGGGATGCTCGGGTTTTGTATATGGGCTGTCGATGGCCGACGGTCTGATCCGCAGCGGGGCCGCGCGGCGGGTGCTTTTAATCACGGCGGAAACATATTCGAAGTATATCGACCCCGGCGACCGTTCGTTGCGAACCATCTTCGGAGACGGGGCGGCGGCCACTTTGGTCGAGGCATCGGAGGAGCCTTCGTTGGGCCAATTCGTTTTCGGCACCGATGGCCGAGGGGCCAATACATTGATGGTCACGGAAGGCGGGGCACGACCTAAACAAAGCGCAATCCAACCGAGCAAGCGGAAGCGCTGGCCCAGCAGCCTGTTCATGGACGGGCCGGAGTTGGTCAAGTTCTCGCTAGACGTGGTGCCGCCGATGATCGACCGCCTCTTGGCCCAGTCGAAATGGACGCGCGATAAGGTTGACATGTATCTTATGCACCAGGCGACGGCCTTAATGCTGGATTATCTGCGCAAACGCCTGAACCTGGACGTGGAAAAAATGCCCGAGGCCTTGGAACACTACGGGAACACGGTTTCCTCGACGATTCCGATTTTGATCCACGACATGCGCGCCGGGGGCAGATTGCGGCCCGGCAAGCAGACGCTGATGATCGGTTTCGGCGTGGGACTTTCCTGGGCCGGGTGCGCATGGACCGAAACCTGGGAGGCCGAACAGTGCGCCTTCGAGCCAGTCGAAGCCCATCGCCAGGCAGCGTGAAATCCCCTTTGTTGGGAGCTAAACGATGAATATGCCCCTAAATAAATCATTCATGCGGTATTAATTACACGTTCATAAGGATAATGCCATGTCCACGTCCGATTGGCGCGAGCAGTTGACGCCTAAAGTGCGAACCCTGCAAATCATAGTGGCCGCATTGAGTTTCGGCTGTTTCAGTTTTTTAATCATTGCGGTTTTTGCGACAGGGAATTTTAATAAAGTCGTCGAGCAACCTACACTCACCTACATTGCCTTGGCGATGGCCGCCATGATGTTGAGCGTATGGGCGATTTTGCCGGGCATTATCGTTGCCCAGGGACGTAAAAACATTCAGCAGACGCTTCTTTCCACGGCCAAACAAGTAGGGCAAAATCCCGTCGCCGATAAAACGGAAAAAGAAAATACCAAAGCCCAGGCGCTTATGAATTTGCTACAAACAAAAACCATCGTTGGCTGTGCAATTCTGGAAGGCACTGTTTTTTTCCTGCTTATCGCCTATATGATGGAACATTCCATGCTTTCTATTGCAGCAGCCGTAGCGTTGTTGCTTTTGCTTTTGGCCCAGATGCCGACGATCGGCCGGGTGACAAATTGGATCGAAAACCAATTGCAGTTGATGGATGTGTAAAGAAAATCGGCATTGACGGTCGGGCCCGGCTTCTTTAATGTACGCTGCCCTTTTCTGGGTGATGTTCTGCGCATTGGTCTAGCGAGGTATATTGCCTGAGCTTCCCATATTGCGCATATCACCAATAATTGTGCAAATTTTTTGATTCAAACCTGCGTTTTAAATCGGTGTTTGAGTTAGTTTTTTTTGTGGAAATAGCTATCTGTTGGCGTATTGCGGAACCGCAAGCGGTTTGTTAGCAAATGCATACAATTAACACGCCTCATCTTAGACTGGCTAGTATTAGCGTCCTGTTGGCCGCAATAATGCTGACGGAGGGTTGTGCGTCGTCGAACAGAGTCACGCTTCGCACGGTTCCCCAAAATCCGCTGGTTGAGCAGTTACAGTTAGCGTCATATTATGGGCCGCGTCCCAGCGAGCGGACCGAGCAGTTGCTCCGCATACACAACTTGACGTACGTATCCAGGACCGATCCCCGAGGGTTGATCAAGCAGCTTCAGGAGTTTAACAACCGCGAACCCAGTGCCGACCGGGTGTATGCCATGTCGGAGCTGGCGTATCTGGGCGGCATGGAGGCCCAACGGGTGGACAAACAAGTGGCCTTGGATCTTTTCGGCGCGTCGGTGCTTTATTCATATCAATATCTATTCGACGATCGTTACAACTCGACCCGCAATCCGTACGATCCGCAGTATCGCGGGGCATGTGACTTGTACAACAGCGCTTTGGAATCGGGATTGAGGATCATTTGCATAAGCAAGGAGCTAAAACCCGAAATATCGAAAACCATTCACACGGCGGCAGGCACGTGGGACATTACCTGCAAGCTGAGGGGTTCGCAGTGGCGACCGGAAGATTTTGCCCGAATCGAGTTCGTCTCGGACTTTGAAATGAAGGGGCTTAAAAACCACTATCTGGCGCACGGTCTGGGCGTTCCTTTGATTGCGGTGCGTCCGAATACCGGCAAAGACGGTCCGGCGGGGACCAAATACTATCCAAGAGATTTGAGTTTTCCGGTAACCGCGTTTTTACGGCCTTCGTCGAATGAAGATTTGCGCGCTGGGCAGGATATGACGCATCAGCAGGGCGTGCTGGAGCTTTACGATCCCTTGAGCACCAGCGAGACGGTCGTCAACCATCATCTGGTGCCCTTGGAGAGCGATCTGACTACGCCGCTGGCGTACTTTTTGTCGAATCCGGAAATTGACGCCCTGGCCACGGCCGGTCTTTTGCGGCCGGAGACTCTGTTGAAGCCTGAAAATCTTTTGAAACCGGCCGAGGCGATTTTCAACCTCCGCCAGGACAAGCACGACGCGGTAATGGGGCTTTACATGGTGCAACCCTACGAGCCGGGCAAAATCCCGGTTGTAATGGTGCACGGCCTGTGGTCCTCGCCCATGACCTGGATGGAAATGTTCAACGATCTGCGTAGTTCGCCGGACATCCGCGACCATTATCAGGTCTGGTTTTATCTTTATCCCACCAGCCAGCCGTTCTGGCTCTCGGCCATGCAATTTCGCCGCGATCTGGCCGAAGCCCGACAGACGCTCGATCCCAATCGGCGGGAACCGGCCCTGGACCAGATGGTGCTGATCGGGCATAGCATGGGCGGGCTGGTCTCGGAAATGCAAACTATAAACAGCGGCGACGACTATTGGCGCTTGGTTAGCAAGGAACCGTTGGATCAGATCAAGGCCGACGCTGAAGTCCGCGAAAAACTGGCGGAGACGTTTTATTTTCAGCCCAATCCGTCTATCCGCCGGGTGATAACTATCGCCACGCCGCACCGGGGCAGCCCGTATTCCACCCAGACAACCCAATGGCTGCTGGGCAAGCTCATCAGTCTGCCCAAGACGCTACTAAACAGCCAGCAAAAACTATATCTGCAAAATCCGGGCGCTTTTGTCGACGGCTCGTTGGTCAAGGTGGATACGAGCATCGACTCGCTTTCGCCCGGTTCGCCGATCTTTCCGGTGATGCTCGCCGGCAGGCGTCCGCCGTGGGTGAAGTATCACAACATCGTGGGCGTTGTTCCGTCGCAACAATGGTGGCTGAACATAATCTCCGGCGAGGGCGACGGCGTGGTGGCCAAGGAAAGCGCGCACGTGGATTACGCCGCTTCGGAGATCGTCGTGCCCGCCGACCATTCCACGGTCCACACCCATCCGCTGGCCGTGCTCGAAGTGCGGCGGATTCTTTTGGAACACCTGAACGAACTGCGCGGCGAACCGCAGACCGCGAGCATAGTGACGCGTCTGCCGCGATAATGGATTGGAAATGGGGACGCGCGGGTGTCACGACCAACCAACGGTTGGTCGTGGCACCCGCGGGAAGTGGAAGGAAAGACAGTCCCTTTGAAATACTCCAGATTTGGAGAATTTGTCTCTTTTAACTATATAATTCTGAAGAGCAGTTCTAACTTCTGACCTTTAAGGCAACAAACCTAATTCCTTATAACCTGAGTTCGGGATAAGGAATTTCTGTAATCGATTAGTTGGTAAGGGCTTATAAATTATGCCTACATGTTGTAATCAAACTTTGCTGGGAATTTGATGAGTTAAGGACATGCCTGATAT
>JBEKGL010000260.1:0-5934 GCA_050012815.1 Thermoguttaceae bacterium | reverse complement strand
GCCGCCAACACGACCTCCAACGACGTTATCAGTCTATGCCTGGACAAGGACACCACGCCGTGGAACGGCAATGAAAGATGGATCGAGGTAGACAAGGTATCGGCCTCCAACGGAGACGGTACATATACCTTTACCATGCCCAGCATGGCCTCGGGCACGTATTACGTCGCCGGATACATGTACGACAAGTCAATCCATGTTTTCACTGACTCGCACCTGACCTCGACCGTTACTGTTCCGGCACAGACCTTCACCCTGACCGGTCCCACGTCGGGCACTTATGCTCCGGGCGATTCCGTCACCATCGCCTGGACGGCCGCCAACACGACCTCCAACGACGTTATCAGTCTATGTCTGGACAAGGACACCACGCCGTGGAACGGCAATGAAAGATGGATCGAGGTAGACAAGGTATCGGCCTCCAACGGGGACGGTACATATACCTTTACCATGCCAAGCGTCGCCGCGGGCACGTACTACGTCGGCGGTTATATGTACGACAAGGGAACGTACATCTTCACTAATTCGCATGTGCTGCAATCCATTACCGTCAGCAGTTCGGCCGTCGGATCGACGGTCGCCCAGGCCGGAACGGATGGAGCGAGTTTAGTCGATAACTCGAGCAATCTGGCCGTCACTACCAAAGATCTTGTGTTCAGTTCCGGCACAATCACGCCGTCGAGCGTTTCGCAGCGGCTCACGAATGAAACCCGAACGAATGATCGGAACGACGAAGAGTTATTCGCATCGACCGACAGGAAAGAAGAACTGTCGGCGGTCGATGCGGCCTTGCAGGATCAAGACATCTGGCTGGAAAAGGCCTCGGCGGATTGGTTGGCCTAATTTTCGAGCCATAAAACCGCAACCATTAACCCCCGGTGTGTTCGCCGGGGGTTTTTGTTGATACGCGGGAAAATGATGAAGGTATATTTCATCGGGGCATATTTCATCGGAGCCGGACCGTGTCGGTCCGGTAGAACCTGGGCGGCATGTCCCGGCTCTGATTTTCAACATGACAGTCTCTCCGTATTAAATCTTCCAAGGCTTTCAAGATCTGTTCGGCCCGGCTCTTCCAGGTATTGTCCGACGCGCAACTGCGAAGTTCCCTTTTATAATTTTCATCCTGTCCCAAAACCATCGCCTGGTCCAGGCGCGCGGCGAATTCCTGGGCGTTTTCGGCGATGAGCACAGAGGGGTATTTTCGACATTCAAGTATGTCGGTCGAGACCACGGGTTTTCCGCCCGCCATGTATTCGAATAGTTTCACGGGCGAGACCGCATTGGTGATATCGTTGACCAGGAAGGGGACCAAGGCCGCGTCGAAATGCGCTAAGTATCGGGGCAATTCCCGGTAGAGTTTTTCGCCCAGGTAACGCACGTTCGGGCATGCCGCCTCGAGTTCTTCGATTTTCTTCGGGCAATTGGTCAAACCCATCAACACGAATTGATATTGCGGCCTTTGTTGGGCGGCGTATTTGATCAAGTCGAAATCGAACCATTCGGCGATTGCCCCGTAATAACCGATTATTTTCCCTTCACCGGAAGGCAAGTCGGCGGGACGTTGGGAAAAGCTTTCCGCGAAATCCGAGGCTTTCACGGCATTGGGAACAAGCAGTATGTCGGGACGCTTCAAGCAATATTGCCGGTGGAGTTTCAGAGAGCTGGTTATGACGATATCGGCTTCGTCGAGCAGTTTTTCGTGGTAGTAAAGGTAATTGTTATTTGCTTCCCGGCCCATGCGGCGGTCGCCGTCGGCGTGAATGGCCGGGTCGTCGAGAATGTCGTAAACGATTCTGCGCTTGGGCCATTGTTTAAGCTTCGGATACAGGTACGCATGATATATGTACAGCACCGGATTGGTCAGATACAAATCCCTGTCGGAACTGAGCAGGTGCAAAAAAGGGGGCTTGGACGGACATTCGCCCGCCGCCGGGTCCGGAGTATTTGAATCGGAAACGAAAAAGGCGTGATGCCCCAGTTCGGCGAAGGATTCCAAGAGATGTTGCGGGCGTTGTTTTGCCCGGTTCCAAGTAATGCCCGGGGTGGATAGATGCAAAAACGACCAGCACGGCCCGGCGCCGCTTGGAATCTTCTCCCGCGCCGGAAGCAAATCGCTTAAGTATTGTTCCCAACGCTCGCGCCAGGCTTCCAGGGAAAAAGATTTACTGACTTCCCGGGCGTTGTCTTGCAGGCGGCGCCGCAATTGCGCGTCGGAGATGAGTTTTTTCACGGCTTCCTTTATTTCCTCGGCCTTGGGAGACACCAGCAGCCCGTTGTGTTCGTTGATAATCAAATCGGTCAGGCCTCCCACGTCGGTGGCGATCACGGCGTTGCCGCTGGCCATGGCCTCGATGCAAGACAAGGAGGTGCCCTCGCTGGACACGGTCGGAATGAGGGTGATATCGGCGGCCTGATAGGCTTTGTGCATATCTTCGGGTTCAAGATGATAATGCCGTACGCGGCCGGGATATTGTTCGACGAGCCGGCCGACGTGCTCCAATTCCGCGGCATCGCCCTTTCCCACGAAATGGAATTCCAGGTTGGCATAACGCCGGCAAAAATAGGGGATTATTTCCGCAACAAGCCAAAAGCCCCGCGGAGCGTACAGCCGCCGCGGATATAGGATCACAATGTTATCCGGATCAGTTTTATTGTTCGAAGGAGTGAAGGCGTCCAGATCGACGAAATTGGGAATATACGTCATTTTGCCGCTCAGGTTGACGTCGGTTGCCCGGACCCAGTTGATGGTGTTCGTGTCGACGGACACAATATGCCGGCAGTTGCTGAAGGCCTTCAGAATCCTGTCTCGCATGGATTTGTTTTTGTGTTCCGGGTATTGATAGGCGGCGTGGTCCCACCATATCCCGTGGCTTATTCCCAGGCTGTTCTTATGCGCATCGGGGAAGGCGTAGGAAAAGGCGAAGTAAATCGTCAGTGCCCCGGGCGGGACGCGGCGATGGAATTCCCGATTCAGCAATTCAATGTCTCCCAGGGCTGGAAGGCCCTCGACGCACAAATCGTTGTACCATCGCACCCAGGAGAACGCCCCGCACTGGTAAACGGCGGTTTCGTAGCCCAGTTTTCGGATAATCCGGTTCAACTCGATAAGATATCGTTCCGCCCCGCCGCAGTACATGTCTTTACCCTCGAAATCGAAGAACAGCGGCGTGAGGATGTTTACCACGTGCGGGCGCGGTTTGCGTTCGAAGGCGCGCATGTCGCGGTGATCCAAATAATTTTTGTAATAAACGCACAAGGACCCCAGAACCGGCGCCGAACGCAGCGTTTTATACAGTCCATAAACAAAAGCGTCGTAATTGCCTTGCCTTAATAAATCAACGGCGTGTTTAGTGAGCCGGAAAAATCGTTTAACCCGATTGAACGCGCCCGCAAAAAGCCGTTTTGTAAAGGTCCAACATGCGTGCATGAAGATAAATATCCTATCCGTCTGTTGAATGGGCTTATGATAGAATCCGCGGACGATTGTAACACTATAATTTCCATCGAATCAAGGTCAATTATCTTAATTGCCGTGCAAATTGCCCTTTGTAAAAGGGGCATACTGTGCTAGACATAATAAGCCGTTATCCCGGAAAGGAGGCGATTATGCGAAGCGGGCGGAGCGAACCGATTTATAATCTCCTGGGCGCCATGATAATCTTTCATGCCGCGGTTCAATTCATTACTCTTTCGCTAAGCATATTGAGAATTCGGTTGGATTTTCCTTTTCCGCAATTGATTGTCCTTTTGTCTTTGGCGGCGGGATATGGATTCTGGCGCAGCGGGAAAAACCAACAAGAATTTTCAGGCGAACAAACGAAATCATCGGTGTGGCCTCCGGATATGACGGTCCTTTCCGCGGGCTTGGTCTATTTTTTGCTTTGCGTGGTCGGATATTTCGCCAATGAGACGTCTTTTGACGGAAATTTATACCATCTGCCCAGCATTTGTTTTTGGAATATGAAAGGTTACATTTGCTGGATCAACGATGATATACCTTTCTCGATTTATATGAACGGTTTTCCGAAAGCGGTGGAGTTGGCGGCATTCGTGATTACCCACGCCTTTCATTCCGACGCGGTTGCCAACGCGATAAACATGCTGTTTTATCCCTTGGGCGCGGTTGGTCTTGCCTATCTGGCGAGCGTGCTTGGAGCTTCGCGGCCATTGTCGTGGACCGCCGGGGCGGTTTGGCTTTTGATTCCCGTTAATATTTTCCAAGCGCCGACATTATATGTCGATAGCAGTTATGCGTCCTGCATTGTCGCCTTCATTGCGGCGGCGGTTTACGCCTTCCGGAATTATCGTCCTTCGTCATTCCGCGAGAATTTACGCCCGCTTTTAATTTATGGAGCGGCGGCGGGACTTGTCATCGGCGGTAAGTCAACGGGAATAATGATCGTTAGTTTGGGTTTCATTACAATTGCTTTTTGCTTCATCTATTGTTGGGCCAAAGAGCGTGCGGCCGGATTTTTCAAGGCCGTAATTTTCCCCTTGTTATTTATGGGGGCGGTTGCGATAGCCGTGGGCGGATATTGGTCGCTGCGCAATTATCTGATGAAGGGAAGCCCCATGTTTCCCGCGGGATTATACATCAGCGATCATTGCATTTTTCCCGGTAAAAGAATCAATGAAATCGTATATTTTGAATCCGACACCGCCCCTCAGTTGCAGGGCAGGCCAGTTTACGAGAGAATACTTAAAACATGGCTGCAGCAATGGGGTTGGACAAAAGATTTTTTCTGGTGCGATACGCGCATAGGAGGCCTGGGTTATTTTTGGCCGATTGCCTGCCTGCCCGCCATACCGGGATTTTTTGTTTACACCATTTTCAAACGCAATTGGAAAACTCTCAAGATCCTCCTACTGATTTTAACCATTGCGGGAGGGGCGTTTTTGTTGCAGCCCATGAATTGGTGGACACGTCATACAGTTTGGATTTATGCGATCGGTTTGCCGTCGTTTGCGGCTCTGATATCGGTATTTTATGCGGCCCCGGAAAGATCCGCCTTTGACAATGCGGCGGACTCGCACGGCAACGAATCCCCCTTTTCACGGCGCGGATCCCTTTGTTCTCTGACGTTCTCCGGCGCGATAAAACTTTGGGCGGCCACAAGCTTCCTAATTTTGATAGCGGAGGGATGGGTTTGTTGTTTTTGGGCTTGCACCTGGGTGCAGTTTCCAAGTCCGGAAACAATCATTAATTCATCAAAAGCCCGTTTTGCTCCGCGCGAAAATATCCTCTGGCCAAAACTGCGCGGCACCATATTATATGAGATAATTTCCAACGACGATGATTTGGCCATCACCAAGGTAGATGTCCATTGCGGTACGAATTACGCTCTTATTTTGAGCGGACTGACTACTCCCAATGGTAAGCGGCGGATCGTGCCGATAAGTATACATCCGGGCAAGGAAGATATTGACCGTTTGGTTGCGGATGGTGTGCGATATTTAATCTGGGACAGTACTTATCCTCTGCCGGAGGTCCTGAAACAATACGATTTCCCGATGGAAAAGGCCGAGGTGTTTTATGTGTTCAAACTATCGACCGGCGGGAAATCGGCGACGCAGGAGAACGGCGACAAATCTAAATGAGTTCCTCGTTCCCTGGTGGAATATTTTCCCGCAATTCAATCCGGCGTCACTGGCCCGCTGAAAATGCAGCATGGTGCGTCACCTGCCCGCGAGGCGTATGCTCCGTCATCGGCAGGCACATGAAATTCTCCGGTGGAACGCCTTCGACAACCAAGTCAGGATTATTCCGAAAACCAAAACGGCTGTAATAGGCCGGATCGCCGACCAAGACGCATCCCCGAGCGCCAAGGCCGCGAATGGTTTTCAGTCCCTCTTTGATCAGCGTTTGCCCAATGCCTTGCCGTTGAAAACTCGGCGCCACGGCGACCGGGCCGAGCATGAACCACATGCAATCCG
>JBEKGL010000259.1:0-5936 GCA_050012815.1 Thermoguttaceae bacterium | reverse complement strand
GGCATAGCGACTGGTTTCGTGGTGAAAAACGGCACTGGAACCGTTACTATCACAACCTCCAATACTTACGCGGGCGGAACAACGGTAAACGCCGGTACGCTCAATATCAATAACGCCTCCGCCATCGGCACGGGTGTGCTGACCATGACCGGAGGCACAATTGACGCCACCGCCGGGAATACCGTCCTGACGACCAACAACGCGCAAAATTGGAACGGCGACTTCACCTTTAAGGGAACCAATAGCCTGAATGTGGGCACCGGGGACGTGACCCTCGGCGCTTCGCCCACAGTCACCGTCACTGCGGGTACACTAGGCGTAGGCTCCATCCCAGTCGCCACCACGGGCTACGGACTAACCAAGGCCGGCACGGGCACATTGTCGCTAACCTCCACTGCGGTCTCCAATATCGACGGGACCTTGAATATCCAAGCCGGAACAATTGAAATGGGCGGCGACATGTATGTCACCGGTTTAACCGGCAGCGGCACTCTCCAAGCCTATAGCACCGTTGGAAAATGGTTCTTTGTAAATAATAGCTCGGATTACACCTTCTCGGGCGTAATACAAGATGCCTCCGGCTATTTGGGATTAAATAAAAACGGATCGGGTAAGCTAACCCTAACCGGCGCTAACAACTACACGCTGGCGACTACTGTTCAGGAGGGTACGCTTGTATTCTCCGGTACGAACAACAGTACGCAGTACGAAGGCATCGGTATCACGGCTGCCGCGGATGGTGTGCTGATCCTTACTTCGGGTTCCAGCATCTCCGTGACCAGCGGGACAGCTGTATGGAGTTCCAGCATGTCCATTGGAAACAACGCCACTGGAGCCGGCGATCTCCGGGTAGTGTCCGGCAGCTCATTGACCACCAGCCAGCAATTGGCGGTGGGAGCCTTGGGATACGGGGCCTTTTCGCAAAGTGCAGGCTTGACCACTATAGGCGGCTTTATAGCTGTCGGTAATGGCGGTGTCGGCGGCATCCTCAATCTATCCGGCGGAACAATCAACTGCCCCAACGCTCCAGTCACCACCGGCGGCAACTGGAATTCAAGTAACTTCGGCGTGATAAATTTGAGCGGAAACGCCGTCATGAACCTTAACGGGGCCGCGGGCAATGGCTTTTGGGTCGGCGAATTCGGCACTGGTATTTTGAATATGTCCGGCAACGCGGCTCTTAATATCAACAGTGGCGGAACCCTTACCAGCGGCGGCGGGTTGGTGATAAATAATATGCAACATGGCACAGGCTACACAGCATACGGAACGGTTAATTTGTGTGGCGGCACAATCACCACGCCTTTTGTTACGAATGGCGATGCAGGCACCGGAACAAGCACATTTAACTTCAATGGTGGAACGCTGAAAGCCAATGCCTCCACCACCACGTTCATGTCCGGCTTGACCAATGCCTACGTCTATAACGGCGGCGCCATTATCGATGACGGCGGTAAAAACATCACCATTGGCCAAGCGCTACTCGCCCCGACGACGGGGACGGGTAACGGCGTGAGCGCGACCGGACTGACGTTTAGCGGCGGAGGCTGTATCGATACGCCTCTGGTGACGATCAGTGGCGACGGCACCGGCGCGACGGCCGTTGCAAACATCACTTACAATAGCGTCACTGGTTTGTACGATCTCACCGGCATCACCATCACCAATCCGGGCGTAAACTATACCACCGCTCCGACTTTTTCACTAGTGGGCGGCGGCATCGACAACACCGCCTCCATCGGCGGCGCGGCGACGTTGGTTACCAATGTCAGCGGCGGTCTGACTAAACTCGGCGCCGGCACCACGACCCTCAGCGGTGTGAATACCTACACCGGCACCACGACCGTTAGCAACGGCATCCTACAAGCCGCTATTACGGGTTCGCTGCCTAACTACGGATTAGCCGGCAAGGTTAAAGTGAGTACCGGCGCCACCATAGCCGTGAATGCCGGCGGCTTGAGCAGCGATTGGGTCGCATCCGAAGTCAATACCCTTGACAGCAGCGCAGCTTATAGCGGAGGTTCGTACATCGGCTTCGACACCACCAACGCCACGGGTAGCTTCACTTATTCATACGCTGTTGCTAACCCCCTAAGCGGCACTAAGGGTCTGAAAAAACTAGGTACTAACACGCTGGTTCTTGATGCCACAAACACCTATTCCGGCGCCACCATCGTTAACAATGGCACGTTGGAACTGTCCTCCTTGGGCCAGATCAACACGGCCTCAGCAATATCCACGACTGCCACCACTGCCACGTTCCAAGTCGACGGCGGCACGCATACCGTGGGCAATATCAGCGGCACCGGCACAACCAGCGTGCTTTCCGGCAGTTTGACGGCGACTTCCGTCGATCAAGGCACCGTGACCATCGGCGCCGGGGCCACGTTGACCATTGCTGCGATTCCCGGCGGACCGGGCTCTGGCGGCTCGTCGTTGGCTCCGGTCCCCGAACCGGCCACTAGGGCAAAGCTCATGATGGCCGCCATGGGCCTGGGCATTTACTGGCGCCGCCGCCGGTAAAGTGCTGAAATAGCAAGAACGCCTTGTTGGGGCGGCAGTTCAACTGCCGCCCCAACTTTTTATATGCCGAGCGTGTTTGGCAGCTTGGAGGTGGAAGTCCTCTACCCAACCTGATGGAGGTGAAGGGGTGAAGATCAAATAGAGGTTTTGTTGAATGCCTATATTTCCCGCAGCATTTCCGCCAGCAGTTCCAGGGGCAGACCGACAACGTTCGACTCGCTGCCTTCGGCAATATGTACCCAACCCAGCCGGTCTTGGTACCCAAACGCCCCGGCCTTGCCTTCCCATTGGCCGCCGGCAAGATATTCGTCGAGTTGTGCCTGGGATAGCGGATCCATGAGCAATGTGGTAATAGCCACTCGGATCCGGGGTTGGCCATCGGGAATTTTCCACAGGCACAATCCGCTGAAAACTCGGTGCTCTTGGCCGCTGAGGATTTGCAGTATATGCCGGGCGTGATATTCATCCAATGCCTTGCCTAGAATCTGTCCGTTGCACTCCACAACCGTGTCGCAAGCCAATATGACGCCTTCCCTGACTTGCCGGGCGACATCGGCCGCTTTTTGATAGGCAAGCCTGGCAACCAATTCCGCGGGGGTCTCGCCGCTGCACAGCCCGCATTCCGCCTGTTCCGACGGCGGGCAGACCTCGAACCGATAGCCCGCCTCTTCGAGCAATTCCCGGCGCCGCGGAGACCGGCTGGCAAGTATAAGTTTGGGCGACGGCATATTCATATTCTCCCTATAAAGCCGGGACCATTGGTCGCGGTCGCGGAAAAAAACCGACGACATTGCACATCTTTTCCCGCACACTCCATATCACCTATCCCGCACACGATATGTGCGGACTACTATGTGCAGGCAGGTTTTTTTGCGATAAACTATATCTCATTCATATTATATTGTGCATTAAGCCTATGGGTTGCAATCCTATAGGTATAGATCCCCGTGGAACTGTCATTATCAATGCCCAAATTAAAGCTCCGTATCCTTTACGAAGACAACCACTTGCTGGCGGTCGTTAAGCCGGCTGGTCTGGCTACCATGGGAGTTTCGGGCCATGAGCATAGCCTGCTATCTATTGCCAAAGATTATATCAAACGCCGATACAACAAGCCCGGCAATGTGTACTTGGGCCTTATGAGCCGGTTGGATGCCCCGGTGACCGGGGTGGTATTGTTCGCCCGGACTTCCAAAGCCGCCGCGCGATTGACCGAGCAGTTTCGCATACATGCCGTGGATAAGGTATATTGGGCGGTAGTTGAAGGGACATTGGAATCGGCCGAGGGTAGTTTTACCGATTACCTTGGCAAAGACGAACAGCATCGGCGGATGCGGATTGTCGGTGCAGGGTTGCCGGGGGCTAAACTGGCAAAACTGACATATCGAAAACTCTCGGATATTCAGGGCCAATCGCTGGTCGAGATTGCTTTAAAAACAGGGCGAAAGCACCAAATTCGACTCCAGTTTGCCCATCACGGACATCCGCTCCTGGGCGACCGGAAGTATGGCGGCCGACAGAGTTTTCCCTCGGGCATTGCCCTGCACGCCCGGCGTTTGGCGGTCACGCATCCCGTTAAAGGCGAACAAATTGTATTTGAGGCTCCTTTACCCGATGTCTGGTATCGTTGGGGGGTAAGCGAGCCTTCCTGAACCGCTTGCGGTATCGCCTCCTCATGGTTATGGTAGTATTAAAATGGATGTATAGGTTTTTTCCATGAGTTTGGTCGAACGATCTCTGTTTGAACAGTGCGTATTAGCCAGCGGATTGCTTACCGAAAAGCAACTCGATGAGGCTCGGGCCGGGGTGCGCTGGTCGCATGGCGACGTGACCGATGCCAACGCCCCGCCCACCGATCTACAACTGGCCGATCGGCTGATCGAGATGGGTGCACTTAACACCTGGCAGGCAAAGCAATTACTCGACGGCCGCACAAAATTCAATTTAGGGCCCTACTGGATTGTCGATTCCATCGGCAAGGGCGGAATGGGCCAGGTTTTTAAGGCCCAACACGATAAAACCGGCCGCACCGTGGCCGTCAAAGTCTTGCCGCGAAACAAGTGCACGCCCGAGGCCATAGCCAATTTTACCCGGGAAATCCGCGCCTTGGCCAGCCTGAATCACCCCAAGCTCGTCTCCGCCGTCGATTCCGGACAAGACGGCAAAGTACACTATCTTGTTACCGAATATGTTCAGGGAGTGGATCTGCGCAAACTCATCCGCCGGGCGGGCCCCTTGTGTATGACCGCGGCGGCCAACATCATCTATCAAGTGGCCGATGGTTTGGAACACGCCCATTTCAAGGGAATCATCCATCGCGACGTGAAACCGGGCAACGTTCTCGTCACTCCGGAAGGCGATGCTAAACTTTCCGACCTGGGCCTGGCCGGACCTCTGGAATCAAGCGTCGAAAACGATCCTCGCTACGGCAAGATCGTGGGCACGGCCGATTATCTTTCGCCCGATCAGGTAAAAGACCCTTGGAATTCCACTCCGGCCTGGGATATTTACGCCTTGGGATGCACCTTGTATTACATAGTTACTGCCAAGGTCGCCTTTCCCGGCGGCACAACCGGCGATAAAGCCCGGGCGCATTGTGAACTCCGCCCACTGGATCCCCGCTTGTTAAATCCGCGTTTAAGCGCGGAGTTCGTCGATATGTTGGCCGACATGATGGCCAAGGAACCCTCGCAACGAATTCCTTCAGCCGCGGCCGTAAAAGAGCGGCTGAAACCCTGGTTGCCCGGCGGTCCCTTGGCCGACGCGCCCACGGGCGAGTTGGGCGAAAATGCTCAACCCATTCGCCCGCGTTCTCCCCCGGTGGCGATTCCGCAGATGCAACGCCTTCGCGGAATTTATCACAATCGCACCGAACCCTCCGAGCAAGTGACATCCATGCCATTGCCCGAGACGAAAGTCGATTATCCCGAATTGCCCCAGATAAGCGAAAGTTCCGACAGTAGTTCCAGCCGCATAGTAACTATTTTGGATTTATTAAACGAACAGGAATCGTCGGAAGAAATGCAAATCCCCTCCGACAACGACTGGCTCTCCATTCACAACCCGAAATCCGTCCTCATCGCCTCCACGGTTGGGCTGACGATCTTTGTCTTGCTGATCTGTGTGTTGATTCTATTATTCCGCTAGCCCGGATTATTCATAGCCCGGGATTTTTAACGTAGAGTGCGAAACACTAGCCCGAAGCGCAAGCGAGGGTAAACTGTTTGCCGTCCCTCGCTTGCGCTTCGGGCTAGTGTAAATTCATGAATAATCCGGGATAGTCGATGCCGCCGTCCTATCGTTTTTCGACACGCCGATCTTTGGAAAAATCTCTTAGCCCCGCGTCCAATTCCCCCAATTTGTCGTGCTTGAACACAACATGATATGTTTGAGCGTGCAGATCTTCAATTGTG
>JBEKGL010000258.1:0-5940 GCA_050012815.1 Thermoguttaceae bacterium | reverse complement strand
CCATATAACTCCGCGACCAGGCGGTTTATTTTATTTTCAATTTCTGGCGTTGCGTTTTGATGTGCCGTTTCGCCGCACAACGCCAATTCCTTGTGTAGGGCATTAAGAGGATCGAACCGCCGCAGATTCAAATACTCCAACATGTTCGGGGTGCCAAAACCCTTGCCGCCGCGGACGCTGTGGGCTTGAACCAGATAATTCACCAGCGAACTATTCAGCACCGCGCAAAGATAATGGGCCTTGGCGAGCGAATCGCAGGCAACGAGCACGCAGGTCTCTTGAGGAATTACTGGGCGGAGACCTAAAAGCGGATCATCCACCGGCATCACAACAGCCGCGTTCATGCGATGATCCATTCGCCGCCAAACCACTTTAATCGGCGCTATTGTGTAAGAACCGACGTTATACATGGAATAAAACGGCCGGCCCTTTTGATACCGCCGGTAAGCCGCCCGGCCGCTTAAGCACGGCTCGAAACGCCTCAGATACTCCAAAGTCAGGGGATATTTTTCCCGCATTAATCTCTCGTCAATGCCCGTGCGCGTGGCGCAATCCTGGGCCAGCAAAATGTATAAGCCCTGCGTGTGCCACGACCAACCTTCGGTCGGTGCCCTGCTTGTAAGTAGTGAATCACTTGTTGATTTAAACGTCACTGCTTCTGGCGAAGCAGTGGCACAATCCGTTTTCAATAGACCATGAGTCCGCGCGGCATAGCGGGCGATATCGCGCCAGCGCAAAAGCGGATACAGCAGGTCAGGCTCGACGACCGTTTCCACAACGTCCACGTCGGCCTTGCCCTTTTTGGGAATATTTCGCACCCGCACGCCGCCGTCGGCACAACCTAGCAATTCCAACCAATAAACCCCGTTGGCCCCGCCCGTATTAGCTCCCAGATGTGCGCTGTAGTCGGACGGTCCGATCAAATCCTCCATTTTTACCAAAGAACCTTGTGGCAGTAAAAACCACAGCGATTGCGGCCTGGCCGTATCGATCGGTCTCGCAAAAAAAGGGGTCAGAACTATTTTCTCTGGTTGATTGGATTCTTTAAGCGCCCGCCACTTGAAATAAGGCACCGGATATTGCGTGGCCCGACCTTTTTCAATCACAACGGTGCTGGTCCAATTCGCAGCATCGTCAAAAGGCCGCATGGCCGAAAGATCATCGACTCGCTCAACCTTCAGCCATTCCCCTTCGCTTCCCAGGCGAAAACGGCGAAATCCGTCGCCGGCGCCCTTGGTTTGAAAGATCGTTTGGGTGATGACAAAGCCCAAACGGCCGCCAGTTTTTAAATACCGATCGGCAACGGCATAGAGCATCAGCATGGACAGGTCTTTTTTGCCTCCGCCGTGCCGGGCCTCGTTGCCCGATAGCGAAAACAATCCATAATGCTCCCACAGCGGTTTGGTCGCTTCGCGATAATCGGCCGGGAGATTGTCCCAAGCGATCCAGGGCGGATTGCCCGCGACAATATCGAACTGCGCTTTATGCAATGCGGCGTGCGGCGGAAGATCCAGAATCGAGTCGCCCAGATAAATCGGTATCTCAAAAGATTTCAACGGTTCCATCGCCTTCGCCGGCGGCAGCAGGTCGTGGATGGCGATCAGGTAGTTCGCACGAGCGGTCATTACCGCCAACGGATTTAAGTCGATGCCCGCGACGTGTGAAAGAATATGCCTGCACAACTCGGCCTTGGATGACTCGGGCAGGTTCCCATGGTGCGATGAAATCCAAGCCGCGCGAATTCGCCCAATGGCCGTCAATAGAAAAGTGCCGGACCCGCAGGCCGGATCCAGCAATCGCTGCTCCGTTTGGCTGCCGTAGCCCACCTGATCGAGTACGTGCCGGGCAAGCCAGTCGGGCGTGTAGTATTCGCCAAGTCGATGACGAAGAGGGCGGGGAAACAACTCTTGATACAATGTCTTCAATAAATCGCCGCTTAAAGAAGCATCTTCCTCGACCAGGGAAGGCGAATACTCTTCCAAGGCGGCCGATAGAGATTTCAACTCCGCGGCCAACTCTGCGTCCTCGGCCCATAATTGCCGGGAAAAAGGCCCTTCGGAAAAATCAATCCTTTCCAGCCGGGGAAATCGTCTTACCAACAACTGCAATAGGATCGCATAATAACTTTGCAGGGCGAACAAGAAAGTGTCGGGTTTGAACGGCCCGCACTCGACGCCCATTTTACGAGCGCAAGTGCGCAATGCCGTTTCCATCCGCCGGTGATCGGCCCCTAAAACTCCGCCAAATCCCAGTTTCCAGCCGGCCGGCGCAGCATGATCTGCCCGAAGAATTGCACATAGTTTGGCAACACACCGCCTGCTTATGGCCGAACGAGGGCCGAAATCCCGGGCAAGATTGGCCGGCGAGAGCAATTTTCCGTCCCCCGCGACCGGTCCTGAACGTTTATTCGTTTCCATTCCCCGACATTGTCGTGAATCTTCTCCTCACCGGCAAGCGGCTCTAAAAAATACGCCGCACCTCGACTTTGTGTCAAGGTGCGGCTGCTACCGGGGGGGAGCAAGTATTTGCATCCGACTTGTCCGCCGCGCCACACACAGCACGGCGTACCACGAATGCAAAACCGTCAAGTTTTTTTGACGGTATATCCTTTATCTGTGCCCTTGCCAAAGATCGGTTTTTAATTCATCCTCGGAAAGTCCACAAACAAGCTCTTTTATTTAATTGTTATCTGCCCTGCATTAATGTCAAGAATGGCAGGCAAAAACTCTTGTTTACCGCGGAATTGTTGTGTCTATAATCTAAAAGGACACATAGTCTGTGGAATACATGAATGTTTAATGCCGCGATTATGATTGAAGTTAATCAATTGCTCCACTCTCTCCTTGGGAGATGGGCCAGGGGGTGGACTGCTAAAAACTTGGTGATTGGGCCAAAGGTTTTGTATCAGATATTTGTTTCTTAATGCCAATTTCAATTCAAATCTGCGCTAGCCCGAAGGGCTTTCATAGGATAGACCAGGGTTGCCGCGCAAGCGGCTACCCTGGGGTACGCTTGTATGTTATCATATATACCAAATGTTGGTAAAAAGGTAATTGGCATGAGGAAGGCTTCGAAGCGTAGCGAGAAGCCTTCCTCATGCCGGCCGGCAAGCGTTGGCATGGCACCTTGGCTATTGTTTAGTATTGTCCCGCAACTCTTGAAGAAATCTTGACATCTTTTGGAGTTTCTTTAACTCATTTGGACTGATCCCATCTGGGGCAAAGTGCATAACATCGTTGCGAATTTGATTCACATCCTCGAGATACTTCACAAATGTAGCCCGGTCAATTTTCAAGCCAACCTTCTGCCAGCGATCTGGTTTTTGTAGTAATTTTACGTATCCTCCAAACGTTAGATCGAAGACATCATTGATTTCTCGGGATTCATTGCCAGAATTACGAACTTCGGTCAGTTCCTCTGGTGAAAACTTCCCGTCGATGAGTCCACGAATGTGATTCTCAATCTCACTTAGCAGCAAAAAAGGGCGAGCTAGTTTATGAAAAGTCTGTCCGAGATCGGCTGCCGTTACAATGCCACTGATTTTATTCTCGGCATCTTTTACAAGAACAAAATCCTGTTCGGCAATGACCTCAATTACGCGAAACAGCGAATCGTCTGAGTCTACTATTCTAACATTCTTTTCCATGCATTCCCTTACGGAACTGCAATTATGCCGATAATGGAGATTCTTAGAAATCGATTTCCAACTTATGGCTCCCTTTACTTCACGATCTGATGTCATAACTGGTAATTGCGAAAAATTATTGGATAACATTATTGTAATGGCTTCAGTTAGCGAAGCATCGGGTGATATATGCACTGGCTGTCTTTTTGCGGCAGGCAACTTGCCGATGCGATAAGTCGGGTCTTCGACTAACTCGGATGGAATGTTCACATCATGTCTCCTTAAAACATATCCTATTACAAACTTATCCAGTAATATCTTTCTGTTGATTATACACCTCCCACAGTCCACCGCCCACACTCCACCAATCACTTCACATCTCCGTGTCCTCCGTGGTGATTATTCCATCCACGTTTCTCACTTACCGTTCTTCCCGCAATGTCATTAGCAGCGGGGCGCGCAACACCCGGGCAGCGGCAATCAGACTGGAGAACAGGCCAACTGCTAAAACCAGTGCTAACGTGACGGCCAGCGATAGCCAGGGGATCGAGGCGTCGTGATTTATCAGATGGGGCAGGATGGCAACAAGTGCGGAAAGAATGCCACAGCCTAGTCCGGCTAGGAGCAGGGCAAAGTTTTCTAAAAGCACCAGCCCGGCAAGTGTGCGGCGTCGGAAGCCGGCGGCTCGAAGCAAGGCCAGTTCGCCGCGGCGCTCGACTACGTTTCTTAATTGTACAGCGGCAAGGCCCAAAGTGCCGAGCAATAGCCCCAGTCCGCCCAGGCTTTGGAATGTGGAAAGATATGTGTTTTGCACTGCCAGGAATGTGGCCAAACGCTCGGCGGTGGTCTCGGCCGTCAGTCCGTAATCGCTCAGGGTGCGTTCCAATACGGTTTGCACGGTTTTGGTTTTTTCAATAGGAGTTTCGATTAAAAAGAAACGATATCCGGTCACCTGGGGAAAATGCTTCAACAAGGCCGCTTCGTCCAGGAGCAGATCGCCTTGAAAGATGCTGTTTGCCAGCAGGGCGACAACCTGCAAACGGATTTTATTGCCCCGGCCGTTGGAAATTTCAAAGATTTCGCCCGGGCCGTGCCATAAATTAAGGGAATAGTTGGCCGTGTTTTTTTCCAGGATCACCGGCACGCGGGGCACGCCGTCAGGGTCTTGGCCAAGGTCTTGTTGTAATAGAGTCCAGGGATTATTACATTCCGGCGGGGCGTCGGCCCAGGCAAAACCGCCGCGTTCGATAAATTTTCGCGGCAGGCCCAACAAGCGCGGCCGGCCGGGGCGATAAAGGTTCAGGCAACTGGCGTCGTCGCCGGGATTGACTCGCAAGGCAAACACCTTGCATCCGGCAAATTGTTTTTCATCCTCGTCGGAAAAGCCCAATTCGGCCCGGCCCTGGGGAGTGTCGAGGTTTTGATAGATCGGCTGGTCGGTTTCGGCCGCAAGGCTGAATCCGCCGTTGCCGCTTGCAAGTGCGGGAATTTGCCGCGTGAGATCAAGACGGAATGCGCTCACGGCCACGATCAGAAAACAGGCGGCGGCCACCATGGCCAGGGTCAGGGTGCTGCGGCCCGGATTTCGCGCGGCGTTTCGCAAGGCCATGCGCAGGAGATTTCCCCGGCCCACGGCCACGGCCGGTCCGGTGCGCCCGGATCGAAGCCGGATCCATGCCAGTCCCAGCAAGGCCATGAGCACGATGGCCCCCGCGCCGAAAAAGGCAGCCGCTTGATAATCTCCTTTAAGCCCGCCCAGCAATAAAACCAAAACAGTTCCAGCCACCAAAAAGATCAAAACGAGTTCGGCCCAGTTTATCCGGCGCGACAGTACAACTGTCACCCCAACGAACTCGGCGGAAGTTTGCCCTGCCAGTAGGCGGCGGGGTTCGATTCGGGTTATGCCGCGGACCGAAAAAGCAATGACGGCCATGGCTATCAGGATTCCACTTATAAATCCAATGATGAGACTTAGCGGCGTTATGTATAACCGCAAGAATGGCGTTACAACGGCGGCCAGCCACCAGGTGCGCAGGCCAAGGAGCATAAGGGCGGCATAACCGATTCCCAGGGGCACGCCCATTAGGCTGCCTGCCAGGGCGGTTAAAAATCCTTCGCCTAAAAGTATTCGCCGCACTTGCCTGCGATTGAATCCGAGGGCCGATAAAATACCGATCTCCCGGGCGCGCTGTTCCACGCCCAGGCGGAACAACAGCAGCACCAAGATCACGGCGGCGGCGATGATGACAAAACTAAAGGCCACACACAAGACGTTAAAGGGCGTTGTGCCGGCCGCGGCGGCCAAGGCCTGGCGT
>JBEKGL010000257.1:0-5944 GCA_050012815.1 Thermoguttaceae bacterium | reverse complement strand
GACGGCCTGCGCCGCTTCTGGTGTTCCGTCGAAGCGCTGGATTACTGGCCCGTGACCAATACCACTTTCTGGATCGAGTGGCGGATGTGGGGAATGAAATCGACCGGCTATCACGCCACAAACCTAATTTTACACGTAGCCGAATCATTGCTGATTTGGATTTTATTGCGTAAGTTGTCCATTCCCGGGGCATTCCTGGCGGCCCTGATCTTTGCCGTGCATCCGGTGAACGTGGAGTCGGTGGCCTGGATCGCACAGCGGAAAAACCTGACGGCCATGCTGTTTTTCTTGTTGTCGATTCTGTGGTATCTAAAGTATATCATGCCCACGGCAGGCGTGGGCATGGCGCCCGCGCGTTCCCGCGGAGGACCGTGGGAACGAGAAATACTACCCACTGTTCACTGCCCACTGCCCACTTTTTCATCCTTCATCCTTCATCCTTCATCCTTTCGCCTTTGGTATTGGCTCAGCCTGGCGGCGTTCATATTGGCGATGCTCGGCAAAGGGTCGGCGGCGGTCTTGCCGGTGCTGCTGTTGGGAATTGTCTGGCGGCTGCAATCCGCGGGGACTGTCCCAATTATTCTTTCCATGAAAATGGCGGGGACTGTCCCAATTTTTGTCTCAACGAAAATGGGACTGTCCCCTTTTATGCGGAGAGAACTCGCTCGAACCGCGCCGTTTTTTCTGATCGCCGTGGTTTTTTCGGCGGTGAACGTGTGGTGCCAAACACGCGGCATGGAAGCAGCGATCCGCAGCGCCGGTTTTTTAGAACGTCTGCTGGGTGCGGGATGCGTGATCTGGTTCTATCTATACAAGGCGATTTTGCCCGTCAACCTGGCCTTTATCTATCCGCAGTGGCGCATCGAAGCCGGCAATTTGCTTTGGTGGCTGCCGCTCTTGGCGGCGTTGGCCGTTACGGCGGCGCTGTGGCGATATAGAGAAACATGGAGTCGGCCGTTTTTGTTAGCCTGGGGATTTTTCTGCGTTGCGTTGACGCCGGTTATGGGATTTAGGGACTCATTATTCATGCAGGTCTCGCTGGTGGCGGACCATTATCAGCACATCGCGATCATCGGCGTGATTGCACTGGCCTCGGCGGGATTTAGCGCATGGAATTCGCGAACGCGGGCCGCAATGCGCTGGGCGGCAATCGCCGCCGCCAGCCTGGCGGCGGGAGTTCTTGTCTTGGCGACCTGGCGGCAATGCGCGCTGTACCGCGACAATATTACGATATTCCGCGACACACTGGAAAAAAATCCGGCTTGTTGGATGGCCCATTATAATTTGGGCGTTGCAATGGCCCGCGCGGGCTTGCCGGAGGAATCCATTGAACATTACCGGCAAGCTTTGCAACTGTATCCGGAATTCATCATGGCAAACTACAATATGGCGAATGTATTTTTAGATATGGGCCGATTGCAGGAGGCAATCGAACGTTACTTTCTAGTTCTGCGATTAAAGCCCGACCATGCCGCGGCACACTACAACCTGGGCAACGCACTGGCCCAAACAGGCCGGACTGGGGAGGCAATTGAACATTACCGGCAGGCCGTGGCGATTAATCCAGACTTCGCCGAGGCCTACTACAACCTGGGTAATATATTTGAAGCGGCGGGCCAATATCAACAGGCAATCGATTATTATCGGCGGGCCCTGCGTCTGAAACCCGACGATTTCGATATCCTCAACAACCTGGGTATCGCACTGGCGCAAAAAGGCCGCTCCGAGGAGGCCATCGAACATTTCCAACGGGCCTTGTCGCTTAAACCCAACTTCGAGACTCACTATAACATGGGCCTCACTCTGGCCCACTTAGGCCGGCTTCCGGAGGCCATCGAACATTACCGGCGGGCTTTACAGTTCAAACCCGACTACTACGCGGCATATCTAAATTTGATGTCGGCCTATGCCGAAACAGGCCGAGCAGCCGAGGCTCTGGCCACGGCCAAAAAGGCCTTGGCGATTGCGCGTTATCAGCAACAGACGGCTCCGGCCAGGCAGATTGAAGATTGGTTGAATTCCTACCGCGCCAAGTTACCAAACAAGCCATAGAGCCTCTAACAAAATGAAGTTAAAGGATAAGTTGTGTGCCACTGCTTGCTTGCAAGCGGTGATTTTCCGGTACTTCCAACGGCACTGCTTGCAAGCAGGGCACCGACCGAAGGTTGGTCGTGGCACACCTCATTTTGTTGGATGCTCTTAGAATACCCCGCTACCGCTTGAACTGCTGCTGCTGCTGCTATTGCTGTTGCTGTTGCCGCCGCTACCGCCCGAACTGTTATTACCGCCCGAACTTGAAGTTATATTGTTGACCGCGCCGCTAGTGGTGTTAAATGTGGCGACGTTGCCGATGCCGGAGAAAATAGGTGAACAGCTAACGCGCACATAACGCCGATCGGCTGAAATGACTGCCGTGGCAGAAAACATGGTGCCCGCGGATAACCAAGTTATCTGTGGGTAATAACCCACCGCGCCTCGAGGCGCGAAGGGCATGAACTTTGCGCCAGCGCCGCCGGCCGCTTCGTCAGCGCTGCCGCCGGTGGTGTAGCCGCGGTCCAGGGCAAGACTGCTCATTGCGCCGGGATCGATGGCGGCGGCGATTTGTTGAGCTAAAATTTGCTGATTGACGGCAAGTTGCCCATCCGCCGCGTTGGCAATCTGCTGCCGGCGGAGCGATTCCTTGCGTCGCCCGTCTTTCAGGTCAAATACCACCATCACTTCGTCTTTTTCCAGGGGAAGTATCTTGCTGACGGTAATGGGATTTTTATCGCGGAAGTGGGTTGTGACTTCCACCCTGACTTTGCCGGTGTTTACTTTTCCCCAAACGCGCCAGGCCTTCAAGCGGTATGTGCCGTCAAAGCCTTGGGGACATACGTAGACTTCCGAATGACCTCCGGAATTGTCGCTTTCGGTTTGCGAAAGCACGTCGCCCAACATGATCCCTCCGGCCGTTGTTCGGGGGTTGCGCAACGAGCATACCGTGCCGCTGGGTTCTTGCACCATCAGGTCAACGTCGGCCTCTCCGGTCCAATACACTACAGCCACGCAATCCCGGACCATGGCCCGGTCCAATTCAGCCTGAAACTCCTGGGCTTCTTTATCGCGGTTTTCAGTCTTAAGCCGCTTGAGCACTTCGTTGGCCACGCCCATGCCGGACTGCCACACTTGGGCCTGATCCTTGGGCCATGACTGATTCACAATGCCCAGGCTGGCCCAGCGCAATGCGTCCAAATCGTTTAGTTCCCGGGCCGCTTTCAGGCCCAGCATATATGGTTCGGGCCGCATGGGATCCTGCTGGGTCGCCTGATGGAAAATATCCAATGCCCGTTCGGTCAAGCCCAATTGCATGAGATACGTGCCGATGTACGTTAGGTCAACCGTGTTATCGCAGAAATCCAGCGCCGACATTACCGCCCGCTCGATCTCTTCCTTCGGACGACCGGAGGCCTGCATTGCCAAACTCATCGCTTCGTACATCCACGGCTGCGCCTGGCGATGCCGCAAGGCGGAGTCGATCAGGGCGATTACGTGGTCGTATTTCTTGTCTTTCATCAGTCGGCGGACCGCGTCGCGGATTGCCGCGGGCTTGGGCGTATGCGCGGAAAAATACTTATCCCAATACAGCCGGGCATCGGCGCCCGGCGCGACGTCGATTGGAATTTTTTCTGATTTTGGCGCGGCCGAAGCCGGAAATTCAGTTTTGGCCGGCGTATCGGCGCTGGGAGCCGCTTTGGCATTGCCGGGCGCGGGGATGTGGTCTTTTACCGCATAGACATGGAAGTTACCGGATTGAATTCTCTGCTGCAGTTGCTGCTGTATATTGGATGGTAGTAAATCGCGGCCCACATTGAACATTCCCCCTCCGCCCATGCCGCCCATGCCACCTCCGCTCATGCCGCCCATGCCGCCTCCGCCCATGCCACCCATCATTCCGCCGCCCATGCCGCCCATCATTCCCATGCCGCCCATCGAGTTGCTTTGTATAGGTACCACTAAATCGGCCACCGGGTAAGCTTTGTTCCAAAAATAATCGGTATTGGTATCGGCTTCCTCCTTGGTGGTTATCACTATCCATGCATCCTCATCTTCCTTCTTAATCACAAAGGTCAGGTCCAAATCACGAAGCATCCGGCGCAAAGCCGACTTTAAGGGAATGCCCTTGAGATTCACCGTAACGGGCGTTTCCGAAGTTACGGCGCCCCCTTCGAGGGCCTTTCTGTCGAGTTGGATTTGGATCTTATGAAAATCCTTCAAATAATCAATTATGACCGACAGCGGCTGTTCAACAAAATCCAAGCTGGTTTCCGACTTCAACGCCTCCTTGAGCTTCTTTTCGGTCGGACTGACCTTCGCCAGGTCCATCGAACTATATTTATCTTTGCGCCGGGCCGTCAACTGTTGCCATTTCTCGGCGTCTATATATACAATCGGCGGATCGTCGGGGAAGGGAATGCTCGACTTATCGACCAGGTTCATTGTGTCGACAAAGCCCTTCTCCTTGTCCAATTTTATTTTCATCTGTTCCTGGTAATAACCCGTTGTGCGGGCGAATAGCTCGGCCTGGAGCGGCACCGGGGAATTCGGATCAATCTTGACCGCCTCGGCCGCGACGTCCTCTTCGGCAGAGAGATATTTGCCTTCGTTCATCAACGAATCAAAGCGATCCATCAATTGTTTCAACTTCTGCTGATTGTGAAGCAGATTATCCGTAATCAACTGCCGTTCCCGGGCCGCCGCCATGCTTTCTTGCTGCTGCTGCCGGCGGAATTCCACCTCGACTTTCCTCCGTGCGGCCTCGCGCAAGGCGGTCCGCAATTGATCGGACAACTGATCGCGTACGTCCGGATTAAGATCCGCCGCCTGCCGCACATTTTGCAGCATCAGATTCAATTCCGTGGAAGCCGTGTCCGGATCGCTGCTCATTAGCTTGCGGGCCTGATTGATTGTGTTTACCACCTCGGTCTGCACCACCTGGGCGATGATTTTACGTTCCTGCTGGAATCCCTCGGCCAGTGCGCCGACCTCTTTGTCGTTGACCACGGCGCCCGGACCGACCAGGCTCAATTCTTCCCCTCCGCCCGCCGCAGGCTGCCGGGCAATTACAACTTGGCCGCCCGCCGATGCGCCGCCTTGGCGTTTCTTAGCCAGTGCACCCTTTAAGGACGAGGCTTCGGGATCGTTGGGATCCTGTCGCAGGGCTTCGTCGATGAGTTTCTCCGCGTTTTCGAGATTGCCCGAGGCCAAAGCCTGGCCTGCCAAGGTCTTGATGCTCATGGCGCCCGCGAGGGCCGCCGCGCGCAGTTGTTCCAAAGAAGCGGTTCCCGCAAGCGGCAAGGTCGCGCCGCCGTTTTGGCGCGCATACTCGACCAATTGCATGAGGTAATTGTTGGCGTCGTCCGACATGCCGGGCTTCACCGAGGCGGAAAGTTTTTCCGCGCCGCCGGGAGTCTCCACGGCATATTGAATGTCAAAGGGTCCCGCCCCCTTGAACGTGCCGATCAACACAGTGTCGCGATCGGCCCTAAGCGGCGGCGTATGCTTGGGAAATACTTCCGCAAGCCCTTCCGGCCAGGTTACCGATTGCGGCCACAACACGGGAGAGCGGATTGCGGCGTTTAGCGCCGCGGCTGCTTGCGGGGCGGTAATTTCGGCGGTGTCGTTTACGACCACTCCGCCCGTCTGACCGGCCAATGCGCCAGCGATTTGCGCATCAGTCCGAGCCCCGATCAAGTAGCTGTCGATGGAAATGCGATTTTCGGTCAATTTGCTGATCAACTCGTCCGATTCCTGCGCGGTAAGGTATTTGGCCGTACTCCGCCCGTCGCCGATGTAGATTATCGTTCTAGGATTTTTTCCATCCGCGGCAAAACTGCCCGCCGCCGTGGTCAATGCCTTTTTCATGTCCGTTGCGCCCAGTGGAACCCGGGCTTTTAACTGCGCCAAT
>JBEKGL010000256.1:0-5969 GCA_050012815.1 Thermoguttaceae bacterium | reverse complement strand
GAAAAGAATTAAATAAAAAAATTGGTTGTGTACTTAAAGATGGGATGATTGTGCAATATAAATAAACTATTTGTCAAATTTTGCTCATTACAAATTATCTAGATTGCTCCGGATCGCTTGGAAATGATATTCTCTATATATACCTATGGGGGATATCTATTGGCGACTAAGCGACAACCGATCTAGTGCCCCTTGTATTATTGTGCTAGCATTGCTATCCTGTTTTCATAATGCCGGAATCGGGTCTTGAGGTATGCGCTAAAACGAACTTATTTTACACGTCGTTTTAAAGCAACACCTTGGTTGAGTGATATCATGCTTGTACTTTCTCGAAAAGTCGGCGAAAAAATTCTCATCGGCGACAATATCTCCGTAACCGTGGTTAGGGTCGCCCAGGGTATAGTGCGCATTGGAGTTGAAGCCCCACAAGACCTGCCGGTGGTTCGCGAAGAAATCAAAGACCAGATGCACGAACACCGGCAAACAAAAAAGGCAGCTAAGGCCGCTACGGCTTGATATCTAGGGTTTTCTCAAATCCAATTCACGCGGGGCTTGGGGATAATCCAGCGAACCATGTTCGGCGAAAAACTGCTCCAGTTTTTTGACTTTTTGTAGCGGTGTGGGTTCGCCGGTGATATCGGAGGCAGGCGAACGGCCCCATATAATTCGCATCCCACCGGCGGCGATGATTTCAAAATAATAATCACCCGCACGGCGGGCCGATCCCGGTGGAAGCGATGCGCCGGTTGCCGTTGCAGGAGTCAAATGCGGGACGATGGATTGGAGTTTGAGTTTTTCCCAAATCGGCTGGATCGCGGCGGCGATTTCCGCCCCGCCGGCCACGCGGATGTCGCCCCAACGTCTGCCTGCGCCGCCCATCGGTCCGCGGTCCACGTCCAGCAACCGCGGATACTTGGCCATTTCGACCGGGCAGAAATCGTCGGCGGGCAAAAGCACGGCTTCGGCATCGACCGGCAATAGCTGATCCCCAAGTTTGACCATGCAAACCGGCCGGCGATAAACCAGATCAACCTTCACCTTGGCCGGATATTGTTTGGCTACTTGCTGCACTTTGGCCACCCAAGGCTGGAGCAAGCAGGCGGCGGCCACCCGCTGGGTCAAGTCGTCGTCCATGATCGACACCGGCCCGTGCAGGGTCAAATCGCGATATACTTCCGCCGCCAGATCGGTGCGGCGCAGCCAGGGCGGAGGCGGCGTGATTTCAATCCCCCGCGGTCCGATGACATATTCCGGCGAGGCCAAAACCCGGGGACCTATTTTCTGCCATGCCGCAAAGGCGCAAACGATGAATATGCCCAAAAGCACCAGACACAATATCACCATTCCCATCAGGCCGGAAAACCACTGCGAAACCCGCTGGGAAATATTTGATTTAGATTGTGGCGAAGCGATCTTTTTTGCTGACATAAGAGCTAATGGTCTCCGATGACGCTTCAAAGTCGTGTCCCATTGGTGAATCTATTCCATTTTCATCACGAAAGCACGAAAGGACGAAAACACGAAATATAACAAATAATAGGGCAACACTATTCAAGAATGTTAACAAAATCTGACACTAAAACCTGCCATTGGATGATGTGTAATATTAAAAGTCATGATAATATATCTATTCCAAACATTTTTATCATCATGTAGGTAAATCACGGTTTATGATATCTAAACAGAGCATTTATTATTTGATAAATAATAATATTAGAACACAAGAAATTACCAAAATCACGAATAAACAGCCGATATTTATTACTCGCTCTGTTCCTGCAGCACCAAAAAAACCTCGCTTTATCGGATGTCCACAGTGGATACATCGATCAGCTTCTTTACTTATCATCTTACCACATGCCGGACATGATATAGTTAACATAATTAACCTCATCGTTCCCGGGGCGTTGCCCATGCTCTTGATAAACTGCCGCCCCTTCGGGGCAATAATCTTAATTCATTTACCAGATTTCCAGGGCCAGTTCCAGTTCCATGCCCATGCGTTGCAGGACTTGTTCGCGGACCAGTTCGATCAAGCGCAAAATGTCTTCGGTGGTACATTCCGGTTCGGCGATGATGAAATTGGCGTGCCGGTCGGAGACTACCGCGCCGCCGATTCGGGTGCCTTTCAAGCCCGCGGCGTCGATCAGTTCTCCTGCGCTTGTGCCGCGGGGATTTTTGAAAACGCAGCCGGCGCACTGATGGCCCATGGGTTGCGATGCCCGTTTGAGGATCCACTGTTTTTGCATGCGTTTGGCCAATTCATGGGGGTTGTCTTCGTCGAGTTGGCAAGCGACCTCGAGGATCACCAGGTCGTCGAGGCTGCTTTGCTGATAGCCGAATTCGAGTTCGTCGGCCTGGCGCTGAAATACGTCTCCGGTGACCGAGATGACCGTTGCCTGGATGGTCCACTGCCCGATGCTGCCGCCGCGTGTGCCGGCGTTGCCGTGCAATGCGCCGCCGACGGTGCCGGGAATGCCGATCATGGTTTCCAGCCCGGTCAGGCCCCGATGCACGGTGCCGGTAACAACCCGGCCCAGCAGGGCGCCGCCGCCGGCGATTACCGATCGGCCCTCGATCTTGATATTGGCAAAGGCGGGCGCATAAATGTGCAGCACCATGCCTTTAAAGCCTTCGTCGCGCACGAGGATGTTCGACCCTCGGCCCAGGACTCTGACTTGCACGCCTTCCTGGTGACAGCGGCGAATAAGTTCAATTAATTGCTCCGGGGTTTCCGGTTCGGCGAAGTATTTTGCCGCTCCGCCGACTTGCAGCCAGGTGTGCATGGCCAGCGGCTCATTCTGCCGCACGATTTGCTCGAAACCAGTTAATAATGGCATGAATAACCTCTCAGATATCGCTTTTAAGAGTGGGCAGTAAACTGCCCACCCCTCGGTATGTGCTCTTGGTCCTCGATTAATATAAAGCAGTGGGCAGTAAACTGCCCACCCCTCGGTGTGTGCTCTTGGTCCTCGATTAATATAAAGCAGTGGGCAGTGAACTGCCCACCCCTAACTAATCCCTGATCCCTAATCCCTATTGCCTAACTCGACAAACCTCCGAAACGTCTATCGCGGGCGGCGTAGCCGCGGATTGCCTGGTGAAGTTGGGCCTCGTCGAAGTCGGGCCAGCAGCAGTCGGTAACCCAAATTTCCGCGTAACTTATTTGCCATAAAAGAAAATTGCTCACGCGCATCTCGCCGGCCGTGCGGATCAATAGATCGGGTTCGGGCATTCCGGCGGTATAAAGATGCGCATCGACGGTCGCTTCGGCGATATCGGCCGGATCGAGTCGTCCGGACTTTACCTCCCGGGCAATGGACCGCATGGCGTCGACCAATTCCGCCCGGGCGCCGTAGTTGATCGCCAGACAGACTTTTAAACCGGTATTCCCGCGGCTTAAGGCCACCGTTTTGTCGATTTCCCGGAGTACGTTTTCCTGAAGTCCCTCGCGCCGGCCGATTACGGTCACTTGGACGTTGTGCTCCATAATTTTGTCGCGCTGCTGGGACATGTATTTTTGCAGGAGTTCCATGAGAAAATCAAGTTCATCTGCCGGGCGTTTCCAGTTTTCGCTGGACAGGCAATATAACGTGAGCTGCTCGATACCCAGGCGGGCGGATTCTTCGGTAACGCGGCGCACGCTTTCCGCGCCTTGTCGATGGCCATCGATGCGAGGCAATCCTCTTTGCTGGGCCCAACGCCCGTTGCCGTCCATGATCACCGCGATGTGCCGGGGCATTTTCTCCGCCGGCACTTGGATAGAGGATAGGGAATTGGGAATGGGGGAAAGGGAATTATTATTCATCCTTCGTCCTTCATCCTTCATCCTTTGCGAAAATCGTCTGTTTACGGTCCGGACCAACGGAGATTATTTCCACCGGGATGCCGATTAGTTGGCTTAGCCGTTCGAGATATCGCCGCGCGTTGGCCGGTAGATCGGATACGCGGCGGATATTGCTGATTTCCTCTTGCCAGCCGGGCAAGGTCTCATAAATCGGCGTCACGCGGCGCAGATCGTCCACGTGACTGGGGAAATTGGTCGTCATCCGACCGTCTAATTCATAAGCGGTGCAAATCTTGATTTCCGGCAACCGGCTGAGCACGTCCAACAACATGACGCTCAATACGTCCACGCCGCCCAGGCGCGCGGCATAGCGAACGGCCACGACATCGAACCAGCCGCAGCGGCGCGGACGCCGGGTAACGGTTCCGTATTCGTTGCCCCGTTCGCGGATGTGCTGCCCGGTGTCGTTATCTTGCTCGGTGGGGAACGGGCCGCCTCCGACCCGGGTGGTGTACGCCTTGATGATGCCGATTACCTTGGTGATGAATCGGCCCGGTACGCCGGACCCGGGCGATACGCCCACTCCGGAACTGTTGCTGCTGGTGACAAAGGGGAAGGTGCCGTGATCGACATCCAGCATACTGCCCTGAGCGCCCTCGAAAAGCACGCGCTTGCCCGATTCCAGGGAGTCCAGCAAGTAAGTCGTTGTGTCGGCTACATGCGGTTTCAGCCGTTGAGCGTATTCCTCGTACTGTTGGAATATTTCCCGGGCGTCTAGTGGTTTGATCGGCACGGCCGATATGGATGAGGCAAATAATCGGTTTTTCACGCGCACTATTTTTTCAATCCGCTCTAATAAATCCGGACGATACATATCGCCCATGCGGATGGCCAACGAGCGTCCGACTTTATCGCTGTAGCACGGTCCGATTCCTCTTTGGGTGGTGCCGATCGATTCTCCGGACGTGCACTGTGCGTCGAGTAATTTGTCTTCTTCCACATGCCAGGGAAAGATTACGTGGGCTCGATCGCTAATCATCAAGTTTTCGGCGACCTTGATGCCACGGCCGGACAATCCATCGATTTCGGCCAATAAGCTGGCGGGATTGACTACTACTCCGCAGGCAATAACGCATTGCACTTGGGGGCGGAAAATGCCGCTGGGAATCAGGGAAAGTTTGAAGGTTTGGCCTTCCCTGACCACCGTATGCCCGGCATTGGCCCCGCCTTGATAACGAACTACGATGTCATGATGTTCGGTCAAAAGATCGACGATCTTTCCTTTGGCCTCATCTCCCCACTGTAAACCGACTACGCAAGTCGCGGCCACCGTTTAAACCCTCAATAAAATCAATGTAAAAAGTAATAATTGCCCAAACCCCGTCAGTTTATCGTCCAAAAACGACAACCACAAGGGAGGGAGAAGCGGGTAAAAGGATGAAGGATGAAGACTTGAATAAACACCCTTTCCCTATACTCTAACCCCTATCCTAGCGGATATTGCCGGCAGTATTCATAGAGGGCCATGGCCGCGGCAGTGGCGGCGTTGTGGGCATAAGGCAGGCCGTAAACAGGGATCTCAACGGTGTTATCCAGGAGTTTTAGCACCTCGTCGTCTATGCCGGAGCGTTCGTTGCCCACCACCAAAACCGTCCTCCGCTGGAAAGGGAATTCATGGAGCCAACAGGAATTGCTCGTTTGTTCCAGACCGATAAGTTGATATCCCTCTTCGTGTAGCCTTATGAGCACCGGCGGCAGGGTGCGATGGATTTCGATCTCGATAACTTCGCAGGCATCCCGGGCGATTTTGCCCACTACCTTGGCATTGCCGCAGCAGATTACCCGCTTTACACCGCAACATCCGGCGGCCCTGACAATCCGGGAAAGATTGACGTTGCTGCGCATGGGCGCGCAAGCCACGACCAGCTCGCGAGGCCGTTCCAATTGCACCGGTGTTTTGTGTCGTAATTGTTCGAAGTCGGACACGGCAGACAAATGCGGAATGAAGAATCCATGAGTGTAGTTTATAGAATGCAGGAAGTCGGGCGACATCCGTCCGGCTTAAAGACATTCGGCGAATCCTAGGTTTTAAACGAAAGACGGGTGGCTGGAATGCTATCTGCTAACCAGCCACCCGTCAAGTTTATCATTAACTCAGTCAACGATCTACTAGTGGTCCGCC
>JBEKGL010000255.1:0-5974 GCA_050012815.1 Thermoguttaceae bacterium | reverse complement strand
GATCAGACCCTGGCCGGACAGGCCGACCGCATAGTTCGGCTGGCCCGGGGAAGGATCGAAAAAAAGGATGAAGGATGAAAAAAACCACTTGCGGTTTCGCGCCCCCACTCCATTTCCTCCTATCTAACCGCCATCGCTAATCCCTAATCACTAACCACTATCCATCATCTACTGCCCACCGCCATGTCTACGAAAAATTCCTTGCGGATTTTTATCAACGGCGCTCTTTACGATAAAGAGGACGCCAAAATCAGCGTGTACGATCACGGTCTGCTCTATGGCGACGGCGTATTCGAGGGAATCCGAAGCTATGGCGGCAAGGTGTTCCGCCTGGAAGAGCATCTCGACCGGCTATGGAACTCGGCCAAGGCCATCATACTCGAAATCCCCATGAGCAAGGCGGAAATGGCAAAGGCCATTCAAAATACCCTGGAAGTCAACAAAATCAAAGACGGATATATCCGCGTGGTGGTTACCCGCGGTGCGGGCACCTTGGGACTGGACCCAAACCGGTGCGGCAATCCGCAAGTAATCATCATTACCGATCACATCTCGCTTTATCCGGCCGAACTATATGAACGAGGTTTGGAAATCATCACCGCCAGCACGGTGCGAAATCATCCGGCCGCGCTCAGTCCGCGGATCAAGTCGCTCAATTATCTGAACAACATCCTGGCTAAGATCGAGGGCGTGCAGGCCGGCTGCATCGAGGCCCTGATGCTGAATTGCAAGGGCGAGGTGGCCGAATGTACCGGCGACAATATTTTCATTGTGCGCCAGGGCCGGCTGCTCACTCCGCCGCTGGATGCCTGCATTTTGGAAGGTATTACCCGCGACGTGGTCATCGACCTGGCCCGCCAGGCCGGCATTGCCGTCCTCGAGACGCCGCTGACCAAACACGACGTGTATATTGCCGACGAATGTTTTCTGACCGGCACGGCCGCCGAGTTGGTGCCCGTGGTGAAGGTCGACAGCCGGCCGATCGGCTCCGGCGCGCCCGGCTCGCTGACCCGCGACCTGATGACACGCTTCCATAAACTAACCAGGGGCTAGGGATTAGGGGGCAGTGGGCGGTAGACAGTGTAAGATTCGTTTAGCCCCGGCACTTGTGCCGGGAGTTTTTTACTTGGATTTGTCGCAGGGATGATATTTCTTGTCTCCAGGCTCGTCCAGGGAATGTTCGTTGGGAGATTATTGTGGATTGGATCCGTTACTTTTTCGATCTGTTCATACATCTTGATGTACATCTGAAACAGATTTTGGATACGTGCGGATCATGGACGTATCTGATCCTCTTTGTGGTAATCTTTTGCGAAACCGGGCTGGTGGTTACGCCATTTCTGCCGGGCGACTCGCTGTTATTTGCCGCCGGGGCGTTCGCGGCGCTGGGATCCCTGGACCCGTTCATTCTCTTTGTCTTGCTCAGCGTTGCTGCCATCTCCGGCGACACGGTTAACTATTGGGCGGGCCACTTTATCGGCCCCAAGGCTTTTTCGGGCAATATCCGTTTTCTGAAAAAAGAGCACCTCGACCGCACCCACCGTTTTTATGAAAAATATGGCGGCAAAACAATCGTTCTTGCCCGATTCATACCAATCATCCGCACCTTCGCGCCGTTCGTGGCCGGCATCGGGGCGATGAACTACGGAAAGTTCATTGTTTACAACATCGTTGGCGGCGTGGCCTGGGTGGCAATGTTCGTCTTCCTCGGATACTGGTTCGGCAATCTCGATTGGGTAAAAACCAGATTCCATTGGGTGATCCTGGCCATCATCATTATTTCGGTAATGCCGATGGTGATAGAATATCTGCGTTCGCGCCGGCAAAAGTCGGAATGCAATTCGGAAAAGAACTCTTAGAGCGCATCCCGTTTCTCTGTAGCGGGTTATTTGGGATGGCACGGACATTTTGCCCGTGGTTTGTCAACTACCATTAAATTTTAAACGCTACACTCATCCGAGATGCGTTCTTGCCCCCGGTGAACACACCGGAGGTTTGGGTTGCAGCTTTCTATCGCGCTAGGAAGCGGATTTTTCCCGCGCGATTTGCCCGACGGTCGCTTTCACGGCTCGGATATAATCGCTTGGCGCCAACAGGATTTGCAGCCCGCGCATTCCCGCCGAAACGGCAATGGTGTCGAACTGTTCCATGCTGATATCGACAAACACCGGATAATCTTTTTTGCAGGCCAGAGCGGTCACTCCGCCGCGAATATAACCCGTAAGCGGCTGCACTTCGCTAAGATGCGCCATTTCCACGCGTTTATTATCCGACAACCGGGCAAGCGCCTTTAAATCCGCTTCGGTATCGCCGGGGACAACGGCCAACAGCACTCCGCCCTTATCGCCCCGCGCGACCAGGGTTTTAAACACCCTTTCAATCGGCAGCCCAACTCCCTCGGCGACTTTCGCGGCTCCCAGGTCGTCGGGATCGACGGCGTACGAACGCGTTTCGTATTCGATCCCCAGCTTATCCAAAATCCGCGTGGCGTTGGTCTTCATGGGCTTTTTTAACACGAAAACCCGAAAGTACGAAAAAGCGAAAAAGAAGCTAGAAATATTTTCTACTCTATTTTACTAATTTCGTGCTTTCGCCTTTTCGCAATTTCGTGATTCTCTTATTGGGATGCCACTTGTCTTTTTATGAAATTATTTTGATTTAGCCTTCCTTAACTCTTCCGTAATTTTTATTGCCGCTTCACGCTGGATCCACAACTCGTTTAGGCTTTCGCGTTCTTTTTGGACCACATCGGCAGGGGCGCGATCGATAAAGTTCTTGTTTTCAAGTTTCATCTGTTTTGCAGCGATCAATGCGAAGAGTTTATTCAGCTCTTGTTGTTTTCGCTTAAGCTCGGCCTCCACGTTGATCAGTTCGGCAAGATCGACATAGACCTCCATTCCCGGCAATGTAACGTTCGCACTTAGGACGGGTGGATTCACACTCGGTCCCCAATCTGTGGCCCTTGCACTGGCCATCGACGCGAAATACGGCTCCATCGGTCGTAGCAGTTCAACGACCGCATCATCGCATTTAACGGAAAAATCGAGCCGCGCTTTCGGATGTACGTTCTGCCGCATGCGAATGTCGCGAATCGCCCGTAAAACCTGCTGGAATTGGGCGAATTGGGCCTCGATCTCGGCGTTTTGACGCTTGGCGTCGAACTCCGGCCACGGAGCGATCATAATGCTCTCGGCCGCTTTTTCAATATTCTCTATGCCCCGATTCGGCGCCACTTCGGCCAGGCGCTGCCAAACGTCTTCGGTCAAAAACGGGATCATCGGATGCAGTAGTCTTAGCAGTGCGTCGAGCGTATGGGCCAGCACCCGCTGGGCCGCACCGCGCTGCGACTCGTCCTGCAACCGGCCTTTTATCATCTCCACGTAAAAGCTGCAAAATTCATCCCAGGCGAAATCGTACAGCGCCCGGGCGGCATCGGCGTAGCGATATTCGGCCAAAACCTCGGTTACTTGTTTGGTCACCGTGGCCAGTCGGCTGAGAATCCATTTATCTTCCAGGCGCAACTCATCATCGCTCACCATGCCCGGCGTGTAGCCTTCCAGATTCATCAAAGCGAATCGCGAGGCGTTCCATAACTTATTGCAGAAGTTCCGGGCCAACTCGAAACGGTCGGAAACCACCGCTCCGCGCGGCAGGGCCTTGTCTTCGGGTTTTTCAGCCCATTGCGTGGAAAATTCCTTGCCGCATTCCTTGCACTTCAAACGCGGCTTGATCCGATTCGCGCGAGTCTGCTCCATTAGTTTTCCGCAGTGCGGGCACTCGAACTCGACGGGCATGCGTATGTCTTGCGTCTCCGTAGTCAGGCAGGCCAGGCCGAACCTGAGCGCATCGGCCCCGAATTTTTCCATCACGTCGATCGGATCAACGCCATTGCCCTTCGACTTCGACATGCCTTCGCCGTAGCCGTCCAAAATTTTTGGATGGATATAAACCTCGTGGAAGGGAATATCGCCCACGTTGTGCAAACCGGTGAGCACCATCCGCGCCACCCAAAGCGTGATGATGTCGCGGCTGGTAATAAGCACGCTGGTGGGATAATAGTATTTAAGTTTCTCCCATTCCGGTCCCGGCCAGCCCAGCGTGGAATGCGGCCAAAGGGCCGAGCTAAACCAGGTGTCGAGGACGTCTTCAACTCTTTTTAAACCCCTTTTTTGCTCCAACTCTTTTTCAATATCTTCATTACCTGGCTTAACACATACGAATAATTCTCTGTCACCGTTCTCCTTCCATATTTCCTGCGCCGAAACCTTATCACCATAGATACCAATTAACACACGATGGCTTTTACTATAGTACTTATATTCGTTCCGTCGCATTATTTCGACTTCTGCGGGTGGTAGATTCTTTTCTAATTCCTCTGCATAATTAATTCTTTGACCACCAAGATCAAACATTTGAACAGAATTGTCACCTTCAGCAGCGGAATCAATCTGTGCTTGACGCCTTTCTTTATAGTCAAGTTCCTCCTGTACAGCTCCCGCCACTTTGTGGCGAATATTCTGATCCTCTGGATCAAGTTGATCGAAGGGGGTGACACTATACCACACTGGAATTTGATGTCCCCACCACAGTTGCCGGCCGATGGGCCAGTCGCGCTTTTCGCCGAGCCAGTCAAGATAGCCTTTGGCGTAGCGCTCGGGAATTATTTTGACTCGCCCGTCGGTTACGGCATCCATCGCCGATTGGGCCAACTCGTCCATTTTGACGAACCACTGATCGGTCAAAAACGGCTCGATGGGCGTTTTCGAGCGGTCGCTGTGGGCAAGATCTATCTCACGATCCTCGATCTTTTCCATCAGGCCGAGTTTTTCCAGATCGGCCGCCACGTTATCGCGGGCTTTCATCACGATTTGGCCCCGATAGGGCCCGGCGTTTTCATTCAACGTGCCATCGACGTTCAAAATGTTGATCATGGGCAGTTTTTGCCGCAAACCCACGTCGTAGTCGTTCTGATCGTGCGCCGGCGTGATTTTCACGCATCCGGTGCCCAGTTCGGGCTTGGCCCATTCGTCGGCTATGAGCGGAATCGGACGATCCAAAAGCGGCAGCAGCACCTGACGTCCGTCCAGGGCCATGTCGCGGAGCATTTCCAGATATGGCAGCATTTCCCGACGCCGGCGCCGTACCTCGTCCAGTTGTTCCTGAATCGCCGGCTTTTCCTTTGACGGGGCCGCCGCAAGCCGCTGCTGCAATTCAGCCTCGGCCGTTTTCAGGGCCCCGGCTGGATCGGGATGCACCGCCACGGCCGTATCGCCCAGCATGGTCTCGGGCCGGGTAGTGGCCACGGTTACGTGCTTTGGTTCGCCGGGTTTTGCATCAATGATAGGATAATTGATGTACCAGAAATGGCCTTTGACTGTTTCGTGAAACACTTCGTCGTCGCTGACGGCCGTTTGCAGGAACGTGTCCCAATTGACCAGGCGCTTGCCGCGATAGATTTTCCCTTCCTTGAACAACTGGAAAAATGTCTCCCGCACCGCCCGGGCGCAAACCTCGTCGAGCGTGAACCGCGTGCGCTGCCAATCGCAGCTACAGCCCATCTCCTTGAGTTGTCCGATGATGCGTGCTTCGTAATCTTTCTTCCATTGCCAGATTCGAGCGACCAATCCTTCACGGCCCAATTGATGACGCGATATTTTTTCCTCCTGCAACAGCCGCCGCTCAACGACTGCTTGAGTGGCGATGCCCGCATGATCGGTGCCGGGCATCCAGAGGGTTTCAAAGCCCTGCATCCGTTTTTGCCGGATGAGGATGTCTTGCAAGGTGTTGTTCAGTGCATGGCCCAGGTGCAGCGCCCCGGTCACGTTCGGCGGCGGAATGACGATAGTATAGGGCTTCTTTTTCGGATTCGGCTCGCTGTGGAAATAGCCTTTTTCCTCCCAAAAGCGATACCATCGCTCCTGTGCGGCGGCATGATCGTATTGTTTGGGAAGCTCGTTTATCGTTGTGTCGGTAG
>JBEKGL010000254.1:0-5978 GCA_050012815.1 Thermoguttaceae bacterium | reverse complement strand
TCCTCCGCGACGCGGTGTTCCAGGTCGGTGATTTTTTGCACCCGGCGCTGGTGGCGGCCGCCCTCGAACGGCGCGGCGAGCCAGATTTCGATCATGCGGTCGATAAGTCTCTCTCCCAACAGATCGGCCGACAGGCAGAGCACATTCGAGTCGTTGTGTCGGCGGCTCAGTTCGGCCGTAATATCGTCGTGGCAAGGTGCTGCCCTTACCCCGTGAAATTTGTTGGCGGCGATGCACATCCCCAAGCCGGTCCCGCAGATTAGAATGCCTCGTTCCACCTCGCCGCGGCTCACTTTGCCGGCTACTTGCGCGGCGACGTCGGGGTAATCGATGGCGTCGGGCGTGAATGTTCCGATATCGTCCACTTCGTGGCCGAGGCGATGCAACAAATCGACCAGATTCGAGTGAAGGGAAAAACCGCGATGGTCCGTGCCGATGGCAATACGCATGTCATAACTCCAATTCTTCTACCTGGGCCGATAGTTCCCGGCGAATTTGCGCCGCGCAATGTTCATAACGCTCCAAGGGGCCGCCGATGGGATCGCAAATGTCCGAGCCGTCGCGGCTAAGCAGGCGCGTGCGCCCGGAGGCCGAAGGCCATTGGGCCAAAATCGCCTCTCGATGCGATTTGGTCATGACGAAGATCAAATCGGCATGACGCACCAGCAACTCAGTCAGCGGTTGTGTTTCGTGATTGCTTAGATCGAGTTCCATCTGTTCCATGGTTTGCATGGCTTCGAGAGTCGCCCGTCCTCCAATCATGGCGGCGATGCCCGCCGACATCACCAGTACGCCCCGGTCTTCCAATTCCCCGCTTTTGCAGCCCAGGCGCTTGGCGATTAAATCGCGGCATAAGGCTTCGGCCATGGGACTGCGGCAGGTATTGCCCGTGCACACGAAAAGCAGCATCAAACTGGAAAGACGCTGGAGCGTGCGCTCGGGAACCACGCCTTGGCGCAGGACTTCCAAATGTTTGCCTTGTACCCGGACCACCGAGGAAGGCTGTCCGAACCGGCACCGCCCGTCGTCCAGGACCAGGTCGATTTCGTCTCCCAGGTTATCCAAAACCTCTTCGGCGGTAACGGCCTCGGGCAGGCCGGAACGATTGGCGCTGCTAAGGGCCAGCGGTCCGGCCAGCATCCGCATAACGTCCAGAATCACCTGGTGACCCGGCACGCGCAGACCGATGGCGTTTTTTGGCGACACGGCTTTTTGAACCAGCGGCGGCAGGCGCCGGACAAGGCTTTCCGAGTGTGAATCGTCTATCACCAAGGTAATGGGTCCGGGCCAGCAACGCCTTGCCAGGCGTTGGGCCAAAGGGCACATGTCCGGGGCATAGTCCAAGGCTTCTTCCGCGCTTTTTATTGCCAGCGTAAGGGGTTTGTTTTTCGCCCGGCCTTTGATTTCGACTAACCGCACGACTGCACATTCGTCCAATGCGCTGGCGCCTATGCCGTAAACCGTTTCCGTGGGAAAAGCGACCAATCCCCCCTCGACTAATGTCTGGACGGCACGATGCACCACATCCCGCCAATCTTCAGCGCTGCGGACGTCGATCACCGTCGGGGGCATAATTTCGCCTGATGTTTTCTCCCTTAAATTATCCAAACATATTAGTATATCACCCCTTACGACAAATCGTCAACCCATTGATTAGGGGAGAAATGTACAGAACTCAGAATGTAGAACGCAGAATGATAAATTATCGCCGCGGCCTTCTGGAAATATTTTCCAAAACTAAGTACGCTTATGGGGGGAATGTCCATGGAGGGATGAACAATGAAGGATGAAAAGTGGGCAGTGGACAGAAAGGGGTGGGCAATTTATTGCCCACTCCAAAATGTTAAAGGATGAAGGATGAAAATCGCAATTAGATTTTTGTTCCTCTTGATTGTAATTGCGGCATCGGGTTGCGATACGGACCGATCCTCCATCGGCGCGCTGCAAGCCGTGTGGGGACGCCGGGGTATCTCCGACGGCCGTTTGCAAAAACCCAGGGCAATGGCCATCGACCGCAACGATCGCATTTACATCGTGGACATGACCGCCCGAATCCAGGTCTTTTCCCCGGACGGAAAGTTCCTCAACAAATGGCAGACTCCCGATCACCAATTCGGCAAACCCACGGGACTGTCCATCGGCAACGACGGCAACGTGTTGGTGGCCAACACTCATTATTACGAGGTGCTGATCTATAGCCCCGACGGGCAACTGATTAAAAGGCTCGGCGGCACGAAAGGCCAACGGCCCGGCGATTTCGGCCTGGTGACACATGCCGTCGAGGATTCGCACAATAACATCTACGTTTCCGAATACGGCGAATTCGACCGCATCCAAAAATTCACGGCCGAGGGCGCGTTCATCCTGCAATGGGGAGGACACGGATCCCAGCCCGGCCAATTCATCAGGCCGCAAAAAATGGCAATAGATAGCGACGATCACATCTGGGTCGCCGATGCCTGCAACCACCGCATCCAGGTTTTCGATTCCCAGGGCAAACTGCTCCGGATTTGGGGAAAAGAAGGCAGCCGGCCGGGTGAACTTTATTATCCTTACGACCTGCTGTTGGCCCCGGACGGAACCGTCTATGTCTGCGAGTTCGGCAACCATCGCGTGCAGCGATTCACCCGCGACGGCCGATCGCTGGGCTGCTGGGGCAGCGAAGGCCGCCAAGAAGGCCAACTCTACAATCCCTGGGCGCTAGTCCGCGACAGCCGAGGCATGATATATGTGCTGGATACTAACAACCACCGCGTGCAGGTGGTTAAAATGTAAGGGTGAAATGACAAAGGTCAAATGACGAATGACGAAAGAATGTCTAAGGTCAAATGACGAATGATGAAATTAATGAGTTAAGGGGGATAAATGGCAAATAAATCAGAACAAACCGGCAAAAAGGTGTATGATTTGGCGGAGAGGACGGCTAAATTTGGGGAAGCGGTAATTGCATTTGCCAAACATTTACCACGGGATCCAATAACATTGCCGCTTATCGGCCAATTAATTCGTGCGGGAACAAGTATTGGAGCAAATTACTGTGAAGCGGATAATGCCGTATCAAAAAAGGAATTCCTTCATCGTATAGGCATCTGTAAGAAGGAAGCAAAAGAAACAATGTATTGGCTCAGGATGATCGCCAGTGCCGTGCCGAATTCCAAACAACCAGGTCGAATCCTCTGGCAAGAAGCAAAAGAATTGCATTTAATCTTTTCCTCCATGTGGAGAAAAAAGTAAAAAACTATGATTGAAAACTATCGTCGTTATAACAATTATGTCATTTAGCCATTAAAACTTCGTCATTCTTTCGTCATTAGTCCTTTGTCCTTCGTCATTTTTATGTTCACCTACCGCCTTGCCTTCCTATCGCCCTGGTATCTGCTGCTTTTAGCGCTGATACCCGCGATTTGGTGGTACAGTTTTCGCAAAGTGGCAGGCTTGGGCAGCGTGCGGCGGATCGTGGTTTTGATCGTCCGCAGCCTGGTGCTCCTGGGACTGATCCTTGCCCTGGCTGAGATCCAAGTCGTCAGGACCAGCGACCGGCTTACGGCGATTTTTCTTTTGGATCAATCGCTCAGCATTCCGGTGCAAAACCGCGAGGCGATGATTAAATACGTCAATACCGAGATCCGAAGGCATCGCAAGGACCGCGACCGGGCGGGCGCGATCGTATTCGGCCGCGACGCCGCCATTGAAATCCCGCCTTACGACGACAACGTGCAGATGGCCTCCAAGATAGAAAGCATCTTCGATCCCGAATACACCAACATTGCCGCGGCGATGAAACTCGCCCAGGCCTCGTTTCCCGAAGACGCGGCCAAGCGAATCGTGATCATAAGCGACGGCAACCAGAACCTGGGCAATGCGGCCGAGCAGGCCCAGGGGCTTTCGCAAGCGGGCGTGGGCATCGACGTAATGCCGGTGCGTTATCAAACCCGGGCCGAAATCATCGTCGAGCGCGTGGCTATTCCCGCCGACGTCCGCCGCGGCCAGCCCTTCGACCTGCGCGTGGTGACAACCAACATCGCCGCGCCGCGGCCCGGCGATTCGGGCGAAGTGCGCGGGAGGCTGATTCTTTCCCGCAACGCCTCCGGCCGGACCGACGTTTTGAGCGACGAAGCAGTTATCCTGCCGCCGGGCAAAAAAGTATTCACCATCCGGCAGGAAATCGACGCGCCGAATTTCTACACCTACGAAGCCCGATTCGTTCCCGACCGGCCCGAAGACGACGCCATGCCGCAAAACAATCGGGCCACGGCTTTCACTTACGTGCAGGGCAAAGGCCGGGTGCTGTTTATCGAGGATTCCGAGCGCCCCGGCGAATTCGCCGTCCTCGTCGAGCGCCTGCGAAAACAGGGGCTGGAAATCGACCTTCAATCGACCGGCCAACTCTTCACCAGCCTTGCCGAACTGCAACCCTACGATGCGGTCGTCCTGGCCGATGTGCCGCGGGCCACCAATCAAGACGTGGCATTCAGCGACGCCCAAATCGCCATGCTCGTGCGAAACACGCAGCAAATGGGGGCGGGCCTGGTTATGATCGGCGGGCCGAACAGCTTCGGCGCGGGCGGCTGGACCGGCACCGAACTGGAAAAGGCCATGCCCGTCGATTTCCAAATCAAGTCGGCCAAGGTCGTCCCCAACGGCGCGTTGGCCATGATCATGCACGCCAGCGAAATGGCCAACGGCAACTATTGGCAAAAGGTCATTGCCCGCGAGGCGGTCACGGCCCTTGGCCCGCAAGATTATTGCGGCGTCATTCATTGGCAGGGCAAGGAAACGTGGCTCTGGGGGCCGGGCTTGTTGCCCGTCGGCCAGTTCCGCGATCAGATGCTTACCCGGCTGGATCGCATGACGCCCGGAGACATGCCCGAGTTCGAGCCTTCCATGGTTCTGGCCAAGCAGGGATTCGATAAGGTTCCCACGTTGGCCGTCAAGCACATGATCATCATCAGCGACGGCGATCCTTCCCCGCCCGGCTCGTCGATCATCAATAAATTGAAGAACATGCAAGTTACCATCTCCACCGTGGGAGTGGGAACGCACGGTCAGCCGGAAAGTTCACGCTTAAGCGCCATCGCCGCGGCCACGGGCGGAAAGTATTATGAAGTAAAAAGCCCAAATTCGCTGCCGAAGATATTTCAGATCGAGGCCCGCCGCGTTGCCCGGCCCTTGATCTGGGAAAAACATCCCGTTAATCCCCGGGTCCGATTCCCTCACGAAATCCTCAGTGGCATCGACGACCCATTGCCGCCCATCAAAGGTTTCGTGCTTACCGATAAAAAGGAAAACCCATTGGTCGAGACGCTGCTTACCTCGCCCGAGCCGGCCGGCGATAAAAACAACACGATACTGGCCTCTTGGACCTACGGCCTGGGCAAGGCGGCGATCTTTACCAGCGACGCCGGAGCGCGCTGGACCGGCGACTGGGTCAACAGGGAATTATATGATAAACTCTTCGGTCAGATGGTCCGCTGGTCCATGCGCCCGGCGGGCGGGTCGGGCAAATTCACCGTGGCCTCCGAATTCGCCGACGGCCGGGTTCGCCTGGTGATTAATGCCCTGGATAAAAACGACGAGTTCCTCAACTTCCTCAACATGAACGGCACGGCCGTGGGACCGGACATGCAGCCCGTACCTATGAAAATCGACCAAACCGCACCAGGCCGATACGTGGGCGAGTTCCCGGCCAAAGACGCCGGCAGTTATTTTCTAATGGTCAGCCCGGGCGCGGGCCAGTCGCCTATCCGCACGGGCATAAATGTGCCCTATTCCGATGAATTCCGCGAACTGTCCCCCAACGAAGCCTTGCTCGAGCAGCTTGCCGGCATGACGCCCAAAGGCGGCAAGCCCGGCGCGATCATCGAAGCCAAAACCAAAGACGCCGATCCGTTGGAACAATTGCTCGCCGTCAATACATTTCGTCGTAATTTGCTCAAGGCTTCCAGCAGTCAGGACGCCTGGCAGTATTTGTTGCTGGC
>JBEKGL010000253.1:0-7260 GCA_050012815.1 Thermoguttaceae bacterium | reverse complement strand
CGAAGTTGTTCCGCGGCCGGTCCCGGACTTTCGGGCGATTGACGGTGGAAATCGGCGACCAGGTCCAGAATCCGCTTTTCGGTCTCCGCCGCGGTATCGTGGTGAATGTAAAGGCACGGGGATAAGGTAAAAATTGTTTTCCGCTCCACCAAATCCAAGAGAATTATTTGCAGGCGGTCGCGGGGCACTTTGGCTCGTACGGCAATCGTCTGCTCGGCTACGGCCAACGACTCGGCCCTGCGCACGCAGTACTCGACAAAGCGGCGTTCGTCCATCGCCGCTTCGGCCCGTTGTTGAAGGTCTTGATATACACCCGGGATGCTTCCTTTCAGGCGACGATTGACCGCCTCGACTATCCGGCCTCCGCCGATGGTCCGCACCGGCGATGGAGTGCGGAGGATAAAATAGTCGCCCGGCCCGGCAACCAGTGGAGTTTTCGTCCTGACCTGGATCAGACCTTCAAAACCGCCTTCAATATGGGTGCCCTTTAGCGGATAGAACATGGCGGCGACATCGGACGTGCCTGTGTGGAATTTCACCTCCGCCCCGGTTTTTAGGAACAACTTATCCCGGTGTAGCAGCCGAAGCGTGCACACAAACCATTCTTGCGGAGTAAAATAGCCGGGCAGCGTAAGCGTATCGCCGCGGTGGATCGTCCGATGGTCCCAGTGGCCCACGTTGAGCGCTGCGCACTGGCCGGCCATGACCGCGTCGCCGGTTTGACCATAGACCTCGATCCGGCGGATCCGTCCGGCAAGGTTTTGCGGCAACAGAACCACTTCATCGCCGGTGTGCGCGGAACCGGAGACCGGGATGCCGGCCACAACGGTACCGTAGCCTTGAACCGAGAACGCCCGATCCAACGGCATGCGAAACACGCCGTCGGTCCGTTTGGGCTTTATCGCCCTGACCAGGTCCCAAAGCGATTCCAGAAAACGATCGAATCCCTCGCCGGTCACATTCGATAGGGGCAGGATCGGGGCGCCTTCCAAAAACGTGCCTTGCAGGAAATTAGCCACTTCGGCGCATACGCCCTGGCGACGCTCCGGCTCGACGCGGTCGATTTTGGTCAAGGCCGTGATTCCATGCCGGATGCCCAGCAAAGTGAGGATTTCCAAGTGTTCGCGGGTTTGGGGCATTACGCCGTCATCAGCGGCTACGACCAGGATCACGCCGTCCATTCCGCTTGCCCCGGCAACCATGGTTTTTATGAAATTTTCATGGCCCGGCACATCGACGATGCCCACTTGCATGTCGGCGATTTATTTTACCAACGCGGTTTTTCCGTGGTCGATGTGGCCGGCCGTGCCGAGTGTGATATTTATTTGCTGCAATGCAGTTTCTCCGTATTGTCGCACCTGTTTATGTTCATAATGATCAATATATTTTAAATTTGCGGGATTAGTTATATACCCACCCTAATGGAGGGCGGAAATTCCGGTGATATATTTTTGTCGGTTTTGCACTATGTCGGGGTGTTTATTCGACTAATATGGTGAGACTTGAGCTATGCCATCCGCGGAAAAGGTGCACTGAAGTGACTGATTGGCAACAAATTGTCCGGGATTATAGCCCGGCAATCTGGAAGACTGCGTATCGCCTGGTAGGCAACCGGGACGATGCGGCCGATTGCGTGCAGGAGACGTTTCTCTCGGCAATGCGGCTTGGAAACTCCAAGCCCGTCGAGCATTGGGGGGCGTTTTTGCACCGGATAGCGACCGCCCGGGCGTTGGATTGCCTGCGAAAGCGATATCAAACTTTGGCCCGGCGCGAACCGGTTCCGCCGGACTGGAACAGTTTACCGGATATGCGGCCCGATCCGCAGCGGCAAGCACAAGCCTCGGAACTGGTGCAAAAATTGCTTCAGGCATTGGTAGAACTGCCCAAGCTACAGGCCGAGGCGTTTTGCCTGCGTTATCTGGCGGAATTGGAATACCGCGAGATTGCCGAGAGTTTGGAAATCAATCCAAATTCGGTAGGGGCATTGTTGCATCGCACTAGAGAGAGTTTACGACAGATGCTTTCACACGTTATCGCCCCCGAAGAATGACGGAGGCCGGACCATGATCGATAAAAAACCAGAATCGTTTTCCGACATCGTGGATCGCGCCACGGAGGAACTCCGGGCAATGCCGGTTCCGCCGGGGCCGCCGCCTGAGTTGCTCGATACTTTGCTTAAAGCAGCGTCGGCATCCGATAAACAAGTATCCGTCGCGTCTTACAACAAACCTTTATCACAATTACAAAAAATCAGGAATATAATCATGAAAAATCCCTTTAAATCTCTTACTACCTTCGCGGCGTGTTGTCTTGTTTTGATTGCGGCATATTTAATTGTCGGCCCCTTGACGCACGGCGACGTCGCTCTTGCCGAGTTCAGCGAGATCATCCAAAAGGCCAAAACTATGGTCTGCACCATGCGAATCATTACTCCTTTGCCTGGCATGGACGAAAAAATGCACATAAGAGTAATGTCCATTGGCCCTGGTCGGTTTCGTCAAGAAATGGGCAAAGATCAGGTGACAATTACGGATTATCCTGCTGGAAAAATGCTCACCTTAAATTCCAAAGGCAAATTCGCCGTGATTTTAAATATGAAAGGAGTGTCAAATTTTATGCAGCAGGACTGGTTTTCGGAGCTGAAGAACATGTCTCAAAGCTCCAGCGTGGAAGAATTAGGCCTGCAAACCATGAATGGCAAGGAAGTAAAGGGGTTCCGTTTAAAAGGAAATCCTGCATATACTTGTTGGATTGATCCGAAATCGGGAGAGCCGATAAAAGTGGAAATAAAACAGCATGTCCCGGATTTCACAAATCCCGAGGGCAAAGGTGAAAAAAACATGGAATTGGTGATGAGCGATTTCCAATTCGACGTCCCCTTGGAAGAGTCGATGTTTTCGCTAACGCCTCCGGAAGGATATAAATTGCAAGAGATGAGCATGGATTTGTCGAATACGAATGAAAAAGACGTGGTCGAACTCCTTCGCCGATATGCGGACATGGAAAACGGCCCTTTTCCAGATTCGCTTACCGATCAAAGCGTGATATTGAAGATAACGCTTGAACCCATGCGCCGATTAGAAAAGAAAACCAAAACCCAGACCGATGAAAAAGCGGCTGAAAAAGAAATGATGAAAACATTGCAAGAAGCAGGGGAAGTCAGTGGAAGAATGTCCAAGTTTTTGTTGGAAAATCCCGGCTGGAAATACGCCGGCAAAGGCATTAAGCTGGGCGATGCCCAAACCCCGATCTTTTGGTACGTGCCAAAAAATTCCAAGCAAGGCCGAGTGATCTACGGCGATTTAAGCGTCCGCGACGTGCCGGCCGATCAACTGCCGCCGGACCCGGAGACTAAGAAAAGCGACACAAAATAAACAACGCTAAATCCAATAATAATCCCACCCCGCCGATATCCATTATGGGAATCGGCGGGGTTGTTTTTTATGCCAGTGGCATGGAACGTGCCAATCAGGTATAAAGTAAGGCATTGGGGCCATCACACACAAACCGTTTTATTCAAGGGTGTTTCAATGAAAAGCATTGATAACATCGGCCTTAGCGACGTTCAGGGCGTTTACAGCGGTCCTGAGGGCGATTTGTGGGAACTGGTGATGGGGCAACAGATACACATCGGCGGTTTCCAATCGTCCATGGATCTGGCGGAAAAAGCCGGCATCGGTCCGGGCACGACCGGCGTGGATCTCTGCTGCTGCAACGGCGCTGGAATGCGTTTTCTGGTCCGCTTCCGCAACGTGGCGCGGATGACGGGCGTGGACGCCACGCAAACCGTCGTCGAGCGCGGACGCGACCGCTGCAAGGCCGAAGGACTTGCCGATCGGATCACGTTTACCTTGGCCGACGCCTGCAACACCGCCCTGCCCGGCGCAAGCGCCGATTTCGTCTGGGGCGAAGACGCATGGTGCTACGTGGCCGACAAAAAGCAATTGATCGCCGAAGCAGTCCGGCTGGTCAAGCCGGGAGGCACGATTGCCTTTACCGACTGGGTCGAAGGCCGATCTCCGCTGATCGACGGAGAATCGCAACGTTTTTTGAAATTCATGAAGTTTCCAAACATGCAGGACAAGGAAGGTTATGCCTCGCTGTTGGCCAAGAATGGATGCGACGTGCTTGTGGCTGAGGATACCGGCAGATTCGCGCCATACGTGGACCTTTACCTAAACATGCTCAATATGCAACTTACTTATGACGCACTTCGAATCATCGGTTTTGATGTTCCCCTGATGGAGGCCTTGGGGGCCGAGATGAACTTTATGCGCGATCTTGCCCATGCCGGCAAAATCGCCCAGGGGATTTTCATCGCTAGGAAAAGGAACTGATAACCCCATGACCGAATCCTGCTGCGACAAACAAGCCGCCGTAACGAGCAATTGCCCTTGCGCCTGGTTCGATGGGATGATCGAGCATTGCTACGAGTATGCAAAAGCCGAGAAGGCGGCCGGCCGGCCGGTGGTCGGCATTTTGTGCGAATATACGCCGCGGGAATTGATCATGGCTGCCGGGGCCCTACCGGTCTGCCTGTGCGGAGGCTCGGCCAAAACCATTCCCGCCGCCGAACAGCATTTGCCGGCCAATCTTTGCCCGCTTATCAAGTCCACTTATGGATATCACGTGCAGCGCAACAACCCGTTTCTGGAAATGGCCGATCTTGTGGTGGGCGAAACCACCTGCGACGGCAAGAAAAAAATGTACGAATTGATGGCCGAATCGCGGCCGATGTACGTCCTGGAACTGCCGCACAAATTTGGCGATGCCGACGCCCTTCAGTACTGGGTTGGGGAATTGCGGGAATTTCGCGGCTTTTTATCGAAACGTTTTTCCACGGAGATCACGGACGACAAAATACGCGAATCCATTCGCCTGTTGAACCGCGAACGGGCGCTGCGCCGGGAATTGGCCGGGTTTATGAAGTTCGATCGCCCGCCCATAAGCGGCCGCCGATTGCTCGATTGCAAAAGCAGTATTTGGGCCATGCCCGAGGCCCTGCGGCAGTACGAACTGGTGATCGAGGCCTTTCGCGGCCAGTGCGTATCTGAAAATAATAGTTCTATGGAAAATACCCGGGGGAAATGCCCTCACCCTAACCCTCTCCGGGCACCGACCGAAGGTTGGTCGGGAGAGGGGACTTGCACGAAGCCTGTCCTGACTGCTGGCGCGGCGCCCGGAGATGGGCCTGCCGGGAAGGTCCGAGTGCTTATGACCGGCGTGCCCATAGTCCATGGGGCGGAGCGGGTGATCGATATTGTCGAGAACTCCGGCGGATTAGTGGTGGCCATGGAAAACTGCACGGGCTTGAAGCCGCTCTTGGACGACGTGGACGAAAACGCGGCCGATCCGTTGGTGGCACTGGCCGAAAAATATTTCCATCTGCCCTGCTCCGTCATGACGCCCAACGACCACAGGCTCGAGGTCCTGGGCAAACTGGCGGCGGATTATCGGCCCGAATGCGTCATCGAGCTGATATGGCAGGCCTGCCTTACCTACGACGTGGAATCGCATCGGATCAGACTCTACGCCGAGGAAGAATTGGGATTGCCGTATCTTCGCATCGAAACCGATTACTCACCCTCGGATTCCTCCCGAATCGCGGTCCGCGTGGAAGCGTTGTTCGAAACGGTTCGGGCAAAACGATCTACACTTTAACGCGACCAACGGCCGCAACCAAGGCGCGGCCAACGGCTGCGGCTTTATGAAGATACATGAAAACGATCGCATATAGCAGCCCTTTTATTCCAGTCGAATGGATCGCGGCACATGGTTTGCGCCCGCATTGGCTGCGGCCGGGGACGGCGTCCGGCGGGCCATCGATTGCGGTTACACGTGGAATTTGCCCGTTTGCCGGGGCGATTATCGACGCGGCGCTCTCGGGCATCGCGTCCGGCGCCCTGGTGCTTACGACCGTTTGCGATCAAATGCGCTATGCGGCCGCTGTGATCGAAAGCCGCGGCAATTGCCCGGTCTTTCTACTGAACGTGCCCTCCACATGGCAAACGGCACAAGCGCGTAAACTATATCTTGACGAACTTCTACGGCTGGGCCGATTCTTGCTGCAATTGGGCGGAAATCCGCCGGGCGATGCCGGTTTGGCGGAGGTGATGTTGGCGTATGACCGTGCGCGGGGCGCTTTGTTGACCGCCCGGGACAGACTTTCGGCCCGAGAATTCGCCGAAGCGGCGGCGGAAGTTCGCGGTTGTATTGTGTCAGAAGGAGTTTCGGAAATGGACAGTCCCATTTTCGCCGACCATGCAAGCATGGTGCCCGGAAAATTGGGACAGTTCCCTCCGCCCGGAATTCCATTGGCCGTTCTCGGCGGACCGTTGTTGGAGCCGGATTACACGTTCTTTGACTTGATCGAGCGAGCCGGCGGGCGCGTGGCGCTCGATGCCACCGAAGGCGGCGAGCGAACGCTGCCCAGGCGGTTCGATCCGGTGAAAGTCGCATCCGCCCCCTTTCAGGAATTGTGCGAAGCCTATTTCGATCACATCGTGGACGCCTTTCGCCGGCCCGACAGCGGGCTTTTCGAATGGCTGGGCCGCGAGTTGGCCGCCCGAAAAGTCCGCGGAATCATCTTCCGCCGGTACGTTTGGTGCGACCTCTGGCACGCCGAACTACATCGCTTGAAAAACTGGAGTCCGCTGCCGGTGCTGGAAATCGATACCGAATCGGACGACGGCGGCGCCTCGAATCGCATAGAGGGCCGAATCGAAGCATTTTTGGAGATGCTAAGATGAGCAACGCGCCCGGACGGATCACGCTTGCGCAGTGGGACCGGCGGTACGCGGAACTGCGCGCGGGAGGATTGTGCGAGCCTGATTACGGCGGTCCGCTGCGCCGCCACGTGGACGACGGCGATCTACGGTTGTTGAAACTACAAATGGACAACTCGGCGGCCGCGCTGCGCTTGTGGAATTTTTTACTGTCCGAAGAAGATCGCCTGCACCGATGCGTCGCGCAAGGCAAGAAGCTTGTGGGAACCATGAAAGACCTGGGCACCGTGCCGGTCATGGCATATTCGTTGAGCAATCTCGTGGCATTTTATCCGGACGGGGCATGGTGGCTTCCCTGCGTGATGGAATGCGGCACCGGGCTTTTGGAGATTGCCGATTCGCTGGGGATCGATGATTCGTTTTGCCCGGTGCGGGCCATGCTGGGCGCTTTTGTAAGTCAAAAACACTTCCCCCTGCCCGGCCTGATTACGTGCAGCGTGGGGGCTACCTGCGACGACTTTTCGGCCATTGCCCA
>JBEKGL010000252.1:0-6005 GCA_050012815.1 Thermoguttaceae bacterium | reverse complement strand
ACAAGGCTACCGCGAAGTCGCCGACCCCAGCGTTTTTGTCCGGTTTCCACTAATCAGAAGTGATGAAAGGGTTCAGGGTTCAGAGTTCAGGGTTCAGGAGTTTAGCCGCGAGCCAGAGGCTAGCGCGTTGAGGATTGAGGGAGAGGGCCAGGGTGAGGGCCTTTCGGACATCGATTTACTCGTCTGGACCACCACTCCCTGGACGCTACCTGGCAACCAATTCGCCGCCGTCAAACCGGACTTGCAATACGCCTTGGTGTCCGTGGAAGGCGAGTCGCGTAAGTTGCTACTGGCCGAGGCTCTGGTTGAGACCATCGCCGCTAAAGTAGGAAAAGAGTTCATAATCATTTCCACGATGCCAGGCGAAAAGCTAATTGGTTTGCGATACCGGCCTCCCTACGATTATTACTATAAATCACTTGGTGAAGTACAAGGAAGACTCCTTGATGGCCAAATGCAGCATCTTTCCTGGCGCGTGGTCCCGGCCGAATTCGTGACAGTAGATACCGGCACGGGCGTCGTGCATCAAGCGCCTGCATTCGGAGAGGTAGATTTCGATTTGCTGCGTGACGAACGAACTAGATTCGTTAATAGTGAAGGTCCGGATCTTATATGTCCTGTTGCACCCGACGGCACGTTCACGGCCGAAGCTTCAGATTATCAAGGCCGCTGGGTTAAAGATTGTGACCGCGATATTATCCGCGAATTGAAGGCAAAACGGCTTCTATTTCATCAGGAGCAATACCTGCACGATTATCCATTCTGCTGGCGGGCGGAAGAAGATCCCTTAATTCAATATCCCCGCCGCAGTTGGTTCATACGCACCACAAAGTTCAAAGAAGCGATGCTGGCCAACAACAGCCTTATCAATTGGCTGCCCGAACACATTCGCGACGGACGGTTTGGCAACTTTTTGGAAACCAACGTCGATTGGGCCTTATCGCGCGAGCGCTACTGGGGCACGCCGCTGCCGATTTGGGTCTGCGAAAAAACCGGGTACGCCGAGGCCGTGGCCGGTTACGACGAACTGCTGGCAAAGCCCGGTCTGTCGGGCATCGAAGTTTGGGAAAAGGCCAAACGCGAAAATCCCGATCTGCCCGACGATTTGAAGGTGCACAAACCTTACATCGACGCGGTGACTTACGATTCGCCCAAGGCGCCGGGCGCGCGCATGCGCCGAGTGCCGGAAGTAATCGACTGCTGGTTCGACTCGGGCGCAATGCCCTTTGCACAGTGGGGCTATCCGCATCAGCCGGGATCGGAAGAAAAGTTTAACGGTCAATTTCCAGCCGATTTTATCAGTGAAGCGTTGGATCAAACCCGGGGTTGGTTCTACAGTCTTTTGGCAATTAGCACGCTTTTGTTTGGGAAGAATGGAGAACAGGAAACTGTTCCACCCTCACCCCCGGCCCCTCTCCCAAAGGGCGAGGGGACAAAAACTATTCTCCCAAAGGGCGAGGAGAGGAAAAATACCGGTTCCTCATCTCTAATCCCTAATCCCCAATCCCTAATCCCTACTCCTTATCCCCATCCGTTCCGCAACTGCATCGTGCTGGGGTTTATACTGGGCGAAGACGGCGGCAAGATGTCGAAAAGCAAGCGGAATTTTCGCGAGCCGAACGAGATCTTCAACCGCTACGGGGCCGACGCCATGCGTTGGTATTTCTTTTCCAATCAGCCGCCGTGGACCTCGATCCGCTACAGCGAACAGGCCATCAAGGACTGCATTCCCGAGTTTCTGTTGCGGCTGTGGAACGTTTACAGTTTTTTCGTGATCTACGCGAAAATCGACAAGTTCGATCCGGCGTCGGCGTTTACCGGCCGTGCCGGACAGTTGACCGCCGACATTTTGGCCGGGGGTAAAGGCTTTCGACCGTTGGAGAATCGCTCGGAACTTGACCGCTGGATCATCGGCGAACTCAATCGCACCGTTGCCACGGTTACCGAGCGCATGGACGCCTACGACAATTTTGCCGCCTGCGCGGTTTTGAGCGAGTTCGTCGATGCCCTGAGTAACTGGTATGTGCGCCGCAGCCGCGACAGGTTTTGGAGCGGCGAACAATCGGCCGACAAAGCCGACGCCTACTGGACGCTTTACGAATGTCTGTTGACAACATGCAAGTTGATCGCCCCGTTTGTGCCGTTTTTGGCCGAGGAAATGTGGCAAAATCTGGCCGTGGCGGCATTTAGTGGTGCGGGCGTCTCGCCTGCAAGTGCAGCCGGGACGGCTGCACCACAAGCAGCCGTGGAAAGCGTGCATCTGTGCGACTATCCCACGGCCGCGTCGGAGACCATCGATGAATTACTCTCCCAACGCATGGCCCTGGTGCGTGAAATCGTGTCTCTGGGGCGGAGCGCGCGGATGGGGGCGAAACTCAAAGTCCGCCAGCCCCTTTCGCAAGTCGAAATAGTTTTGGCCGACAACGCCCATCAATCCTGGTTGCAAGAACACGCCGCCCTGATATGCGACGAGTTGAACGTCAAACGTATAGAATTCGCGGTCAATGCCGATCAGTACATCAACTACACGATACTGCCCGATTTGAAGCGTCTCGGGCCTCGGCTCGGCAAACGGCTGCCAGCCTTAAAGAAAATACTTGCCGGGATCGATGGCGGCAATCTGCTCGCCGAGATGGAATCGCGGGGCAAGATAACCATCTCATTAGAGGACGGTCCAATCGCGCTCGACGCCGACGACATCCAAGTCCGCCTGCAAGCCAAACCGGGCTGGGCCGCGGCACATGGAAAAATGTGCGTGGTGGTGTTGGCCACGGAGTTAACCCCAGAGTTAATCGCCGAGGGGCTTTCCAAGGATCTGGTGCGAGTGATACAGGATCGTCGCAAGGAGATGGGCCTTGAATTTACCGACCGTATCGTCGTGGGATTGGTTACAGATTCCGATGAACTTACCGAAGCCGTGAAACAATTCGGCGGATATATCCAAGGAGAAACCCTGGCCTTGGAAATCAGTTCCGCCCTGTTGCCCGGCGTCGAAGCGGTGGAAGTAAAAGTGGGTGATTACACTGCAACGTTATATGTGAAAAAAGCGTAACGGAGCGTTTTATGTCCGCATCGGGTTCCCGATTATTTAAGGTTGCGGTGTTGATTTCCGGCGGGGGCACTACGTTGAAAAATCTGCTCGAGCGGATTTCTACCGGCCGACTCAATGTGGCTATTAGCCTAGTGATTTCGAGCAATCACCAAGCCGGCGGATTAAAATTTGCCCGCGAGGCCGACATTCCCAGCCTGGCCATCGAACAAAAAGATTTTCCGGATCAAGAAGCCTTTAGCCGTGAGATTTTCGGCCATTGCCGCGCGGCCGGCGCGGACCTGGTCGTGCTGGGTGGATTTCTCAAACGGTTGACCATCCCGGAAGATTTTAAAAATCGAGTTATCAACATCCACCCGGCGTTGATCCCGGCTTTTTGCGGCAAGGGATTTTACGGGCATCGCGTGCACGAGGCCGTGCTGGAATACGGCGTGAAACTGAGCGGCTGCACGGTGCATTTTGCCGACAATCAATACGACCACGGGCCGGTGATTTTGCAAAAGGCCGTGCCGGTCATGGACGGTGATACTCCAGAGGAGCTTGCCGCCCGCGTGTTCCAAGCCGAATGCGAGGCATATTTCGAGGCATTGCAACTGATCGCTGATGGTCGAGTCCGGATAGAAGGCCGTCGAGTGCGAATACTTAATTAGGGCAGACATTCTTGTCCGCCTCCGAGATATGCAAGAATATCTGTCCTCCTTAATGGCAGGCAAGAATGCCTGCCCTCCTTAATGGCAGGCAAGAATATCTGTCCTCCTTTTACTTTAATCCTTCTTTTGCACTTCGCCGCTTGTCCCGTGCCCCTGGTAAGAATTCAACCAATCTTCAATCTGCCTGGTCAGTGCGGTTTGACCTTGAGATCGGGCAAGATCCAGGGCTTTTTTGGCAGTGGCTACGGCCTGGGAGGATTGGTTCACGCTGGCATAAGCCAAGGCCAATGAATTATAAGCGCCGATATAGTCAGGTTTGATCCGCACCGCCTGTTTGAAGTGTTCGATCGCCTCATGAGGCCGGCCTGTTTGCATCAAGGCATTGCCCAGGTTTTTATGAGTCTCGGCGTCATTGGGCTTTACCAGCAGGCATCGCCGAAAAAAGTCGATCGCCTCCGGCACTCGGCCTGTAAGGGCCAGGGCAATGCCCAAATTGGCGCAGGCCTCAAGGCAGTCGGGCTGCAATCGCAGTGCCTGTTGGAAATGCTCGATTGCCTCTTGAGGCCGCATTTCTTGGACCAACATATTGCCCAGGTTCAAGTGTGCCTGAAGCAAGTCGGGCTTGAGGCGCAAGGCTTCTTCATATTCTTCCATCGCCTCCTTGGTCCGGCCCAGGCGCGCCAACGCGCTGCCTAAGCCGCCGTGGACCTCGGCTTGGCGGGGTTTCCGTCGTAAGAATTCCTGAAAATGTTCGACAGCTTCTTGAGGTCGGCCCATTTGGAGCAATGTGTTGCCCAAGTTGTAGTAAACCATAATAAAATCGGGCTTTAACTTTAAGGCTTGTTTGTAATGATCGAGCGCTTCTTCCAAGCGATTCGTTTTGCTCAGTGCATTTGCATAGTTGTATTGGGCCATGTCGCAGTCGGGATTTTTTTCCAGGGTTGCCTGGTACAGGGTCATGGCGTCGCGGTAGAGTGCGCTTTGCCGCAAGGTCAGAAACATAAGCGCGCACACGCCGGCAACGGCAACGGCTATTGCCGCCGACCGCATTCCTCCTCGAACGCGCCAAAACCACGGGCTCCAGAGCGCCGAGGCCAGCGCAACCACTCCGATGATCGCAATGTGCTGATAACGGTCCGCCACCAGCGAGTATTGCATGAAGGCCACGTCCGTAAAGCCCATCACCGGCACAAGAGCCACGCAAAAAAATCCCCAAGCGAACAACAACTCCCTGCTCCAGCTCTTTCTGTACAGCCAGAGCGCCGCCGTAAGGGCCAATGCCGATATTAGCGGCAGCCACCACAATAAATTGCCAACCTCAATGTGCCATTGCAGATAGACAAAGGCCAGATCGATGGGAAAAATCGCCTTGTAAAGGTAGAACCACACCACCCCGCCGGCCCCCAGCAGACGATCGACAAAACCGATCGCCCGAATTACTTTATCCACGGCATGGGTCTGGAACTCCATGTTCACTGCGGCAAGTATCGCGGCAACAAAAAAAAACGGCGCGATTCGCACCAGGTCCCATTTTGTCAGAGGCCGTTGTCGCCAGACGATACCCAAAAGCAGCACCGGCAACATCGCCGTCGATCCTTTGCCGAGCATCGCCAACACGAATGCGGCCAGGCTCAACCAATACCAGGGGCTAGGGGCTAGGGGCCAGGGACTAGAGGCTAGAGATGAGGGACTATTTTCTCGTTCCCACGGTCCTCCGCGGGAACTTACAGACGCCATATACGCACTTGCTGTGGGCAGGGCAGCCTTTATATACCACAGAATCGACAAGAGAAAGAACAACATCGCCATTGTGTTTTTTCGTTGCGCGATCCAAGCCACCGACTCCACGTTCACCGGATGCACGGCAAAGAGCAAGGCGGCAAGGAACGCCCCGGGAACGGACAACTTCCTTAAGATGATCCATATCAGCAGGGATTCGAGGACGTGCAAGACGAGGTTGGTGACGTGGTAGCCGGGCGAGTTCATGCCCCACAGCCGCCACTCGATCCAAAAGGAAGTGTTGGTCGCCGGCCAGTAGTCTATGGCTTGCGCGGTGCACCAGATTTGATGCAAACCATTCGAGGCTTTGATTAGTGGGTTATCCACGAGCAAGAGGTAGTCGTCCCAGATGAACCCGCCGCTTATGGAAGGAAAGTAAGCAACCAAGACAACTACGGCAATCAAGCCGAATCCGGCCGCCGCGCCCACCGTCAGGGCCGTTTGGGAAGAAATCCACGGCCGGCCCCGGGAAGCGGATTTATTCAAGGATTTTTTTCGCTTGGACATCAGCGGGCAATCCGAAACCA
>JBEKGL010000251.1:0-6020 GCA_050012815.1 Thermoguttaceae bacterium | reverse complement strand
CACTGATGGAACTAGCGCGGGATAAAGAAGATATAAGAGGCAATGTTCGTTATTCTGCCGCTAGGGCCTTGGGGAATATCGGGCCAGATGCCTTTCCGGCACTCACGGATCTACTCCGGGATCAGGACAAGTCTGTTCGCATTTATGCCGCTAGGGCTTTGGGGGATATCGGACCGGATGCCAAGGATGTCATCCCGGCGTTAATGGAATTGCTACGGGATAAGGAAAGCAAGGTTCGTGATTCTGCCGCTACGACTTTGGGGAAGATGGGACCTGCTGCCAAGGATGCCATCCCGGCATTGGCAGAAATGCTGCGGGATAAGGAAAGAGACGTTCGTGATTCTGCCGCTACAGCTTTGGGGAAGATGGGACCGGCTGCCATTCCGGCACTCACGGATTTGCTCCGGGATCAGGACAAGTCTGTTCGCACTTATGCCATTTGGGCTTTGGGAAATATCGGACCGAATGCCAAGGATGCCATTCCGGCACTGACAGAAATGCTGAGGGATAGCAATGTTTCTAGGTATGCTGCCGAGGCTTTGGGGAAGATAAAGCCATCATTGCCCTCTAGTGTACAATCAAAAACTGAACCGCCAGTACCGAAAAAACAACAGAATCAATAAAATGAAGTAGCCCTCGACGAATTGCCATAATTTACATGGTGCCAAGGCACAGGTTCCCGCCAGGTGGCGCCGCTTCTTGAAGCGGTGGGACGAAGTCACAAGAGGTTTTGGCAAGAGTTTCGCGATTCCCGTTCAGCCTCTTACGGCTAAGCCACCCCGGCTCAAGAACCGGGGCTACCCCGCTAAACCCGTTATACCCGGTCTGCCTTCTTCATTCTGAATTATCGTTTACTTCCCAGCCACGCGCTTTGGAATTGTGAACGAATACAGGCATACCACAGCGCCGGTGGACATCAGGCTCCAGGGAGCCCAAGGCGGGGGGATTACTTGTTTCTGGGCGCCAAGTGCGGGTGTTGAATCAAAGATCGAGGTTGATTCGGTGGCTTCGTCGCGTATTTTCAAGGTAAATTGAGCAACGCCCAGGCACTGAACGCCCACAATTATCAGAAAGATCCCCATCGCCAGGAATAATGCCCGCCACATAATGAAATCCTCCGAAAAAACAGAACTATCGCCTTCTTTCCAGATCGACGATAGGGGCATTGGACCTGAAGTTTCGGTCTTTCAACGTGCGGAAAGCCTTGAATTCAAATGACTGCCGTAACAGTTATTCCGGATGAAAAGCCTTTTGATGTTTACTTGGATAATGACCCGGCAAATAAACCTTTTCACCTCATTTTCCGGCCGTCCGTTGGACGGCCTCGGTTCATTTGCCATGCAAACGTCAATAAAACCATGATAAAAGTGATAACTTTAGGGCGGATATCGAATTGACAAAAGGAGGAAACTGGGAATTCTGGCAAAGCGTGTCTTAATTTAAGGGCCTTTACGGACCGATGCTACCAATTAGTGGAAATCTTTGATTTTTCACCTGTTGTTTGCCATGATTGGTTTTTCTATAATGTTATGAAGGGGTTATAACGGGTAAGATAAAAAAACAGGTTTTTATATAACGCAGATGGCTTAGCATTGTCTCGGTAACAATCTTATGTTTAGGCATTTTAGGAAAAATGTTTACCGACTGAGCCGTGAATGTATATTTCAGGATCACTTCCAGATTGACAACAAAGCCTAAAATACTACTGATTTGCGATTCCCCCGAGAATGCCCGGCATTTACTCGCCGATACGGCTGATTCACAGGAGGTTTTGGCGGTCCAAAATCTCATGCAAGCCCTTGCCCATCTGAGGCGGGAAAGTTTCGACGGCGTTTTCGTAGCCGCGGAATATGTGCACCAAGCTTTTGAGATCGGCAAGTTACTGCAAAACGAACAAATTCTGGAAGGCATGCCGGACGGGGTAATGTTGCTCGATTGCAACAACACCATTATATGGAGCAATAGCCGTCTCAAAGAATGGTCTCATCGCGATAACGTGGCGGGCGAAAACTTTTATTCCGTGCTGGGAAGTCCGGAGATTCTCGGGCCCGATTTCTGTCCCTTTCACACGGCCCTTGCCACCGGACAGGCGACCGGTTCCACGCTCCGCAGCGGAGAGAACCGTTATTATCACATGCATGCCGTGCCCTTGGACGAAGCGGAAGGGCCGGCCCGGCATCTAATCGTTACCATCCGCGAAGTCACTCACGAAATCCACCAGCAACAAAAGTTGGCCGCCATACACCAGGCAGGCATGGAACTGGCCGACCTCACGCCCGACGAGCTGTTCCAAATGGCCGTCGCTGATCGGATTGAGTTGCTGAAATCGAATATTCTCCACTTCACGCGCGATCTATTGCATTTCGACGTGGTCGAAATTCGTTTACTCGACCCCAAAACCAATCGCCTCGAGCCGTTGCTCGCGGTGGGAATGGATCCTGAAGCCGCGGCCCGCGTGCTTTACGCCTTGCCACAAAACAACGGTGTAACCGGATTCGTGGCGGCCACGGGCAAGAGTTATCTTTGCGAAGACACTGCCGAAGATCCGCTCTACCTCCAAGGCGTCCGCGACGCGAAAAGTTCGCTTACCGTGCCGCTGGTCTTGCACGACGAAGTGATCGGCACCTTCAACGTGGAAAGCCCCCAGGCCAGGGCCTTTACCGAAAGCGATCTGCAATTCCTGGAAATTTTCAGCCGCGACGTGGCCGTGGCCCTGAACACCCTGGAACTCCTGGCGGCCGAAAAATTCGGCGCGGCCGCCGAAAGCATCGAAGCTATCCACAGCGCGGTGGCCCTTCCCGTCGATGAAATTCTCAACGACGCCGTGAACGTCATGGAGCGTTACATCGGCCACGAGCCGGAAGTAGTGGATCGCTTGCAGCGCATTTTGCGCAACGCCCGCGACATTAAGCAAGTGATCCAAAAAATAGGCCAAAAAATGGCCCCCGCCCAGGCGCATCCCCAAGTGACGGAGACCGAACAACGGGCGCTGTTGCACGGTCGGCGGATTTTAGTGGTCGATGCCGACGAAAACGTCCGCACCGCCGCGCACAACCTGCTGGAGCGCTACGGCTGCGCGGTCGAAACCGCCCACGACGGCGTGGAAGCCCTGAGCATGGTCCGCATGATGATCGACGGCGAATACGCCGTGATCATAAGCGACATCCGCCTGCCCGACATGAACGGCTACGAATTCATGCTCAAGCTCAAGGAAATGATGGATCCCGTGCCGCTGGTGCTAATGACGGGCTTCGGTTACGATCCCGAGCACTCCATCGTCAAATCCCGGCAGGCCGGACTGAAGGCCGTGCTCTACAAACCCTTCCGCTTGGATCAACTCCTGAGCAACGTGGAACTTATCCTAAAAACACCCGAACCAGTCAAACAAGTTAGCTGATGAGAGAGCGGTTTAAGCAACAGGGTTGACGTATGGTAAATTAAAGCACCTGAACCCGTCAAGCAAGCCTGCGACGGATAGCGGTTTCGCAATCATCCACTTCACGCCATCTACTACCTACCATCGGCCTTTTAATCCTCGACCCATGCAGTTTGTCCTATTTCTAGTAACCATCCTGGGTCACGTCTTCTTGTGGATTGGAATACTGAATCGGCTGCACTCCACGGCCATCCCCCGGCGGATCATGTTTGCCCTATCGCTTATTTGTTTAGCCCTCATAGGAATTGCTCCCATACTCGCGGTATGGTGGTGGTTTGCGGGCGGCAAGAACTTTATTGGACAAATAAACTGGCAAACAACCTTGCAACCCGGCCGATTGGCGTTCTTCCTTTACGCCGTATTATGCTGGTTGGCTGGAGCCGCGACTTTCGTTCGATGGATATGCTATCGATGTTTACGGCGTCCGCCGGAATTACTCCGCTTTCATCGCAGGCGCGGCATTGCCATTGCACCAGCCGCGGCCGCCATGTCGGTCGAAGAACATGCCCATCATATAAGTGTGCATCTGCCGGGCAATGAATCCCTGCGGCTCGAACTGACCGAACTGGCGCTGGAAGTGCCCCGGCTTCCCAGGCCCTTGGACGGCTTGACCATCTTGCATATATCCGATCTGCACTTTACCGGCATGGTGGGCAAGGCGTATTTTCGCGAGGTGGTCCGCGCTGCCAATGAATTAAAGCCCGACTTGACGGCCGTCACCGGCGATCTGGTCGACAACGCCAAGTACATAAGCTGGATACCCGACACCCTTGGGCAATTGACCGCTCGTTACGGGGTTTATGTTATTCTGGGCAATCACGATCTACATGTCGACGAAATCGCACTCCGCAAAACCCTGGCCGACAGCGGCCTTATCGGCTTGGGCGGCCGTTGGATGAATGTCGAAATCCGCGGCCAGACGGTTATTATCGCCGGCAACGAGTTGCCCTGGTACGCACCGGCCGCCGACCTGGAGAATTGCCCGCCGCGCACGCCCGATTGCGGCCAACTGCGGATTGCCCTTTCGCACAGTCCGGATCAACTCGATTGGGCCAGAACTAACGACGTCGATCTCATGCTCAGCGGTCACACGCACGGGGGCCAAATCCTCATTCCTCTTCTTGGCCCGGTCTTTTCGCCTAGCGCATCCGGGGTGAAATACGATTACGGCGTGTTCCACGCCCCGCCCACGATCCTACAGGTCACGCGCGGCATTTCGGGCAGACAGCCGCTCCGCTGGAACTGTATCCCCGAAATCGCCCTGCTGACGCTGCGCGCCCCGCGCTAAAATCGCCGTTCTCGATGAATCGACATGGATTGAATTTCCTCGCGTCATGTTGTATGATAATGATAAGGAGGTGTTGCCGTGTCTAATTACAAAATTTTGCTTGCCGACGCAAGTCATTTGCCAGTAGGCGACCGTATCCAGTTGATTGAAGCCTTATGGGATACGTTGCCTGCCGACTGCCTTCCCCCGCTGACTGACGAGTGGCTACTGGAAATCCAGCGGCGCTCGGCGGAATTTGACGCCGATTCGGTTCAAGCGACACCTTGGGAGCAGATCAGGGCTGACGCGTTGCATCGCGTTCAGAATTAACGATGGAGGATCACTTATGACGCGTCTCACTATTGAACGACGAGTGAAATCACTGGAGTTGCAAGTGGCGCAACTTCAGGACAAGTTACGATCCGCACAAAATGGAAAGACAAAGGACTGGCGGCGTACTATCGGCGCGTTCACAGACGACGATAAACTTAAGGAGATTTTACGAGAATCAATGCGCCTCCGTGAATCGGATCGCAAGAAAGCCCGATCGAAGGTTGCAACAAAACGCAGTTCAAAACGATGATTCTCCTCGATACAGACCATTTCTCCGTCTTAACCGACGCTCGGCACGCACGACATCAGCGATTGGTTGCGAAGCTGTTTGGCGTTGACGACCCCATCGCGATTCCAATAATCGCGGTGGAAGAGCAGTTGAGGGCCTGGCTGGCTCAAATTCATCGTACTGCCGACGTTCTCCGGCAGGTGGCGCCTTATGACCGGCTCATCCGGCTAATCACCGTTCTCTCTGAGTGGGATATTGCAAGATGGAGCGAGCAGGCCGCTAATGAGTTTGCTCGACTACGGAAAGAGCGTATTCGCATTGGCACGCAGGACTTGAAGATCGCGGCTTTGGCCCTCGTGAATAACGCCTTGCTGCTATCGGCAAATCTGCGCGATTTTGATCGTGTACCGGATTTGCACGTTGAAGATTGGATCTACGGCTGAGGAGATCCGCCATAGGTGTCAGGAACCGAAAGCAATGGTTCTGGATACCTTCAGCATAGTAGATCAACTCGACAATCATGTTTTTGCGGCCGATTATTTTTATCCCAGAATGGATATGAGACTGAGTGTAAAGCTTACTTGGTAGGTCATACATTGGATATCCGGTTGATTGTCCAGTGCGTACTGCATCTTATTGACCTTTGCCTAGCTAATGAACCATAAGACGTGGCTATGCGTATAGTATTGCATGAGAAAGCACGGAAGCGCAGCCGAGTTGGAGACTCGCCGTCGGCTTGCCGGACAACTCCTGCT
>JBEKGL010000250.1:0-6026 GCA_050012815.1 Thermoguttaceae bacterium | reverse complement strand
TCGATTGTTTTGTTGGAACATTCCGGGAGTGCGGAAAGTGCGGATCCGCTTGCGGTTTCGCCGCTGGATTCCATCGTCTGCCCAGCGACCGCTCTAGCGGAAAAATTACCGCTGCATTCGGGGACGGAGGCATCTTTGATTATATCTCCGCCCGGGGCGCCCGCGGGATCGGTCCCGCACACGGCAACCACCGCCGATCAACACGGCCCGATGCTAACGGTCGCCCAGCGCAAGAAGCTTGCCCGCGAAAAAGCCAAACAGTTTCAGACCGCCAAACGCGAACTGAAAAAGAAAAAACTGGAAGAAAAACAAATCAAAGACTTCCGCGATTATTTCGATTACCGCGAGGAAATCAAGAAGATTCCGCCCCATCGCGTTTTGGCCATCAATCGGGGCGAGCGGGCCAAGGTTTTGCGCGTAAAAATCGAAACCAATTTGCAGGCCATGGTAAACTCGATGGATGAATATCTCATTCCGCCGAACCATCCTCATGCCGAATATCTTCGCGGCTGTGCCCGGGACTCACTGTCGCGTTTGATCCTTTCCAGCCTGGAGCGCGAGGCCCGCCGGGAACTGACCGATCGGGCGGAAACCCACGCCGTGGGCGTGTTCGCCAAGAATCTGCGCAATCTGTTGTTGCATCCCTCGGTGCACAATCATCGGATTTTAGCCCTGGATCCGGGTTACAAAAGCGGGTGCAAACTGGCCGCCCTCGATCAGTTCGGCAACCTCCTGGAACACGCTGTGATCTACCTGGTCGGCAAGCCCGAACTCCGCGAAAGCGCCCGGAAAAAGATCGTCGAACTGGTGAAAAAACACCAGCTTACCGTGGTCGCCATCGGCAACGGGACTGCGTGCCGCGAGGCGGAAAAATTCGTATCCGACGTGCTGGGCGGCGAACTGACGGAGCAGGGCACGGCCTATGTAATCGTCAACGAGGCCGGTGCCAGCGTGTATTCCACCAGCCGTCTGGGCCGTGAGGAATTTCCCGACTACGACGCCAGCCTGCGCGGGGCCATTTCCATAGGGCGGCGCCTGCAAGACCCCTTAAGCGAATTGGTCAAAATCGATCCGGCCAATATCGGCGTCGGGCTTTATCAACACGATGTGAAAGCCAAGCATTTGCGGACTTCGCTGGACGACGTAGTCGAATCGTGCGTAAACTACGTGGGCGTCGATGTGAACACCGCCAGCCCGGCCCTGTTGCGATACGTTTCCGGTTTGAACCAGTTGACCGCGCACCGTTTATACGAATATCGGCGCGAGCACGGCCCGTTCGCCAACCGCGATCAATTGCGCCAGGTGCCCGGCCTGGGCGAGGCGACTTTCGTGCAGGCAGCCGGCTTCTTGAAAATTCCAGCCGGCGATAATCCCCTGGACGCCACCTGGATCCATCCCGAAAGTTACCCAGTGGCCGACCGCGTATTGCAGCGCCTGGAATGTACGCCCAACGACTTGACCGACAAAACCGCCGCCCCCGCCCTGGCCCAGCGCGTGACCAATGTCGATTTGGAAGCGATGGCCAAGGAACTGGAGGTGGGCGTCCTCACCTTGAAGGACATCCTGGCTCAACTCGCCCGCCCCGGCCGCGATCCTCGCGAAGATCTCCCTCCCCCGGTTTTCAAACACGGCGTGGTGAAACTCGAGGATCTTTCCGAGGGCATGGAATTGATCGGCACCGTCCTGAACGTGGTCGATTTCGGCTGCTTTGTCGATATCGGCATGCACGACAGCGGACTGGTACATGTCAGCCACCTCGCCGACCGTTTCATCCGCGACCCGCACGAGGTGGCAACCGTCGGCGACGTGGTCAAGGTGTGGGTCCTTGCCGTGGACAAAGAACGGCGGCGCGTGTCGTTGACCATGGTCCAGCCGGGCACCGAACGGCCCCGGCCGCCGCGGCACGGTCATAAGCCGCCCCAAGGCGCACAATCGGAAGCCGCGCCCGCCGACGGAACAGTATCCGAACAAGCGCATCCCGAGGGCGGGACGGATCAAAGGGAACAAAATCGCAACAAATTTTCGCGCGGCGATCGGGGGCAACAAAATCGCCCGCCGCGCGGCGATAGGCCGCCCCAAGGCGAAAAGCCTTCGCGACCGGATGGCCAACAACCTTCCTATGCGCGTTCCAATCAACGCCGGCCTCAATCCTCGCGCCCCAGGCCGCACGCGGAACACCAACCCAGGTCCAGGCCAAAACCCTTCATCCCCATCACCAACGCCATGAAGGAAGGCAAGGAACCGATGCGGACCTTCGGCGACTTGATACAGTTTTACGACCAAAAAAACAAACAACCGGAAAAAACGCAAAACCCCCCCGAACATCCGGCGGAAGCCAAAGATGAAACACCGGCCCCTCCGGCCGAAACGCCCGACATCAATGACAAAGCTCTAATGACAAATGACGAAATTAACGCTGATCTAGGAACGCCAAACGCTGAACCGTCAGAGCAACAAATCGAAGATGAATCGCCCGGCCAAGACGTTCAATGAATGTCATATAAATAATGTCGCATTCCTCGTTTAGCCCCGGAGTTTGCTCCGGGAGTTTTTTGCCGCAAATGTAAATTATCATGGAATTTCAACAACGGCTGCAAAAGGCGATAGAGCGCGGTCAGCGGGCGAGTTTCGTCCGGGCACAGGTCGAACGCGATCGGACTCTAAACGAAAAAGAACTCCAACGCCTACACACCCAGTATCGCCTGGAACTCTCCGAACGCATCGAACGCTGCCTAAAAACGTGGCCGATCAATTCCCCGGCTTCCACTTTGAAAGCATTGTCGATGAACGCGGCTGGGGCGGGGCCATCAGCCGCGACGATCTAAGACTGAATTCTTCCGTCCGAACCACCGGCTACAGCCGCCTGGAAATGCTCATCCGTCCCTTTTCGTCGTCTCAAGTCTTGGAACTGACAAGCAAAGCCGCGGTCATGAACCGCGAAGTCTTTCATCGATCCCATTATCACGGACTGGCCGACGCGGATCTGATTTCCTTTTATGAAATGATCGACAACTGGGCCCTGGAATTCGCCGAACAATACGCCGGAAAAAACTGAGGAAAACCCCAGTGAGGCGGTCTGATGGAAAACCAAAAGCCCACCATCTTCACCATCGGCCATTCCAATCATGCCCTTGTGGACTTCTTGGCCCTATTGAATCGCCATGATATCAAGGCGGTCGTTGACGTGCGCTCGCAACCCTACGGCCGCCTGGAACACTTCAACCGCGAATATCTTTTCACCGAACTGAAGGCGGCTGGAATTGAATACATATTCCTGGGCCGGGAATTGGGCGCCCGCCGCGACGAGCGGGAATGTTACCAGGACGGCATGGCCGTTTACGAAAATATCGCCGCACTGCCGGCGTTCCAAGAAGGTCTAACGCGGCTCCGCCAACTTGCCTTAACGCCCAGCCCCGCCGTAATGTGCGCGGAAAAGGAACCCTTGGATTGCCACCGCGCGATTCTTATCTGCCGTAACCTGCGCGACTCCGGTTTGCGGATCGCGCACGTCCTGGCCGACGGCAACCTCGAAGATCATGCGTTCACCGAAAAACGCCTTGTTAAAAAAATGGGCATCGAGCGAACGCTATTCGAACCCCACTTGACCGAGGAAGAAATCATCCGCCGCGCTTATGTCGAGCGCGGACAAGAGATTGCCTTTCGCTACAACTACGAGGAAATGCCGCAATGAACGACTCCGCGACAACGATTCATTCGCCCCCCATTACTCTGTTCACGCTTGGATTCGCGGGAAAATCGGCAAAGGAGTTCTTCGACAAGCTAAAACAGTCCGGCGTGCGGCGCATGGTCGATATCCGCCTTAACAACGCTTCGCAATTGGCGGGTTTCACCAAAAAACGGGATCTGGAGTTCTTCTTACGCGCCATCGCCGATATTAACTACGTACACGAGCCGGATCTTGCCCCCACAAAGGAAATTCTGGACGACTACAAGAAAAAACGGATCGACTGGAACGAGTATGAGAGCCGATATCAACGTCTCATCCAGGAGCGCCAGCCCGCCAAGGACCTCAAGCCCGAGGATTTTGATCGTGCATGTCTGCTTTGCAGCGAACCGACTCCGGAACACTGCCACCGGCGACTGGCGGCCGAATATCTTAGAGACGAGTGGAAAAACGTGACCATAGTGCACCTGTAATTCCGAGAGGGGCAAATGACCCGATTGATCTGCCTGGCAAATTCGCGCCGAGACGGCGGCCGATGCGTGGCCGGAATCGATGTCGATTCGGGCCTGTGGATTCGCCCTCTGCCTCCCAGAGGAAGCACGATCCCGGAAGAAAAAACTTTTTTGGACGGCCGATTATTCACGCCCTTGGACGTAATTGAACTCGAACTTGACCCGCCCACCTTTACCACTCGCTTTCAATGCGAGAACCGCCTGATGCAAAACTGGAATTGGAGTATGGTTGGCCGCGTGGATCCAGCCGATATTCTAAAGCATTGCAGTAAGGATAAAACCGTCCTTCATGGCCCCGGCAAAACCATCCAACCGGCGGAAATGGAACGATTACCCCCGGAAAAATGGACCTCTCTGGAACTCGTCCATTCCACAAACGTGACTTTCGAGCCTGATCCGCGCATGCCAATCCGCTGGCAAGCCAGGTTTTCACCAAACCCTGCCTGCCCGGCGTATTGTCTGAGTATAACCGATCCGGAAGCAACCATGCGCCTGAACAAAAAAGAAAAAATCAAATCCGAATGTCTGTTGACGGTCAGCCTTACCGAGCCGAAAGAGTTCAAGGAATACGGCAAGCCCGAACTCTGCTATAAACTCGTCGCCGCCGTCATCGAGTTGTAAAGGAATGAATAAAACCGCTTGCGGTTTCGCGAATGATATCAACCAAAAAACAACGACTGACAACCGATTACTCCGCATTTTTGCCGGCATATTGCTCCGAATGTTCGGCGTGGAGTTTCCAATTGGCGGCGTATTGATCGGCAAGATATTTATCGCGGATGATCAGCAGATTTTCGGCGTTGCTATGCTCTGCCTGCTTGGTGAAATTGAACGATCCGGTAATCACCACCTGGCCGTCGATAATCATGATTTTGTTGTGGGCAATGGCGTGCTCGCAGTCGATCAAGACCGGCACGCTGGAGTAGTGCAAATAGTCGGCCTCCGAGTATTGCTCGGTCTTTTGGCTGCGGTCGAGAATCGCTTCCACGTGCACGCCGCGTTTATAAGCCTCGACAACGGCCTTGGCGATCGGGACCGAGGTAAAACTATAGGCCTGAATAAAAATACTCGACCGGGCGGATTCGATTTCCCGGACAATGGCTTCCGTGCAACCGCCCTGGGGCGAAAAACGCACCTCGATTGGCGGCAACGGCCGGGTAGAAAAAGAATTATCGCACCCCGAGGGGAATAGAATACAAATACAAACCAGAAAAACAGCTACATGTCGCATTGCGATTCCCTTCATGGATAGAATTGATCGAACTTATATAATTTATCACGGAGATATGAAACGCCAAAAGCCCAAAAAATAATGTTATAATGTTTTTTCTCTTTCGTGTTTTCGTTTTTTCGAGTTTTCGTGATTAAAATTGTTATAGTTGTTTACCATGAATCATCTAACATTAACTCGTGAACAATCGCGGCAAGTCGATCGGCTGGCGGCGGAGCAGTTCGGCCTCTCGGGCCTGGTATTAATGGAAAATGCCGGTCGGGGCGTTGCCGATGTGCTCTGCGGGCTGGGAATCGCCGGCCCGGCGGTTATATGCTGCGGCAAAGGCAACAACGCCGGAGACGGGTTCGTCATCGCCCGGCATCTGGACCTGCGGGGCCACGCGGTTCGAGTTCTGCTCTGGGCCGAACCTGCGGAATTAACCGGCGATGCCGCGGTGAACTTCCAGATTTTAAAAAAAACCACAGTGCCTATCGAAATTATCGGCGACCGCCACGATCCGGACCGTCTTGCCGAACTATTGGCCGATGCCGCGTGGATCGTCGATGCGCTACTGGGCACCGGCGCCCGAGGCGAGCCGCGTCCGCCCCTGGACGCT
>JBEKGL010000249.1:0-6057 GCA_050012815.1 Thermoguttaceae bacterium | reverse complement strand
AGTTGCAGGCCGATGGGCAGGCCGGCGGAAGAGAAGCCGGCGGGAATTGAAATTCCGGGCAGGCCGGCCAGGTTCGTGCTGACCGTGTAAAGATCGAAAAGATACATGGCCAAAGGATCATCGACTTTTTCGCCGAGTTTGAAGGCCGGAGTGGGCGTGACCGGCCCGGCTATGAGATCGACTTCCTCGAAGGCTTTATCAAAATCCTGGCGAATCAATCGCCGCACTTTTAGGGCTTTTTTGTAATACGCGTCGTAATAGCCGGCGCTCAGGGCGTAAGTGCCGAGCATGATGCGGCGCTTTACTTCCGGCCCAAAACCTTCGGACCGGCTGCGGCGGTACATGCGTATTAGGGCGTTGTCGAGCTTGTCGGCCGTCGCTTCGTCGCCGGCCTTTTGCAGTTCGCGGCGCTGGGCATCGAGTTCGGCGACCATTTCCTTTTCGTTTGTGCGATGGCCGTAGTGCACGCCGTCGTAGCGGGCCAAATTGCTCGACGCCTCGCAAGGGGCGATGATGTAGTACGTGGCCACGGCGTATTTACCATGCGGCAGCGAAACCTGCTTGACCGTTGCCCCCAGCGATTCGTACACGCGGATGGCCTCGCGCACGGCTTCTTCCACTTCGGGGTCCAGTCCTTCGCCAAAATGCTCGCGGACCAGTCCGATGCGGAGGTTTTCCAGCGGTTTGCCAATGGTTTGGGTGTACGGGGGCACGGGCGTGTCGATGGAAGTGGAATCCAGCGGGTCGTGTCCGGCAAGGACTTCCAAAAGCAGGGCCACGTCACGAGCGGTTCGACCCAGGGGGCCGATCTGGTCCAGGCTGCTGGCAAAGGCCACCAGCCCGTAGCGGCTGACGCGGCCGTAAGTGGGTTTCATGCCGCTTATGCCGCACAGGCCGGCCGGACAGCGGATGGAGCCGCCGGTATCGCTGCCGACCGCCAGCGGGGCCATTTGCGCGGCCACTGAGGCAGCCGATCCGCCGCTGGACCCGCCGGGAATGCGGGAAAGGTCCCAGGGATTATGGGTGGGAAAGAAGCCCGAGTTCTCGGTCGATCCGCCCATGGCAAACTCGTCCATGTTGGTCTTGCCGATCAATACGGCGTCGGCCGCCTTTAACTTGGCAATCACCGTGGCGTCGTACGGGGGCCGGAAATTCTCCAAGATCCGCGATGCACAGGTCGTGGGTTCGCCTTTTGTGCAGAGCAGGTCTTTAACGGCCACGGGCAAACCTTGCAGGCGTCCGATCGGCTTGCCGGAGCGGCGCCGGGAGTCGATTTCCTCGGCCCGGGCAAGCGCGGCGGGCGGATCGACCCGTAGAAAGGCTTTCACCTTGCCGTCGCATTGGTTGATGCGATCGAGAAACGCCCGGGTAAGTTCGAGCGAAGTGATTTGGGCCGACTGAAGTTGGGCCAGCAGTTCTGTAGCATTCAGGTCTATCAGGCCGAACATCTCCATTTTGCGGAACTCCCGATCATTTCGCCCTCACCCTGACCCTCTCCCAAAGGGAGAGGGGACTTTTTCTAATCCCTAATCCCCAATCCCTAATCATCTAATCATCCACTTTACACTTCGCCCAGCACTGCCGGCACCAGGTAGCACTCGGCGTCGCGGTGGGGTGCGTTGGCCAGGGCGTCTTCCCGATCCAGACCGGGCCGAGCCTTATCGTCGCGGAACACGTTGGCCACGTCCAGGGCATGGGCCATTGGCTCGACGCGCTGGGTGTCCACTTCGCCGAGTAGATCCATGTAAGCGAGAATATCGCCAAGCTGGTGGGTCATGGTGTCGAGTTCTTCTTCGGTGAGCAACAACCGGCCCAGCAAAGAAACCTTTTCGACTTCTTGGCGAGTGATAGACATGGATAGTTGATAGGGGATATTAAGTTTAGCCGCGAGCGGGCACCATGCGAAGCATGGTCGGCGAGCGCGTTTGCGTGCATCGCGAAACCGCAAGCGGTTTTATTCAGTATTCAGCAATCAGCCTAAAGTCTACTTTTTTTCGGCCGTTTTGGCGAGTTTGAAGGGGGCCTGATGCACGACCTTTTTTATCGCGCCGCTGCGAATGCACTGGGTGCAGACTCGGACCGTTTTCCGCGTGCCGTTTGCCGTGCTCACGTGTACGCGTTGCAGATTCGGTTTGAACTGCCGGCGGGAAATACCGGTCACCTTCGTGCCTACGCCGCCAAGGTATTTTGCCTTTCCGCGATGGGCCACTGAATTGCCCATGACGGGCTTTTTTCCACAAACCTGACATTCTTGCGACATTGATACTCTCCCCTTGGGGGACTGGCTTTTAAAATTAAGAATCTATCAATATAACTGACCGGACAAATGATACAAGATGTTGTCTGGCAAGTAAAAGCAAAAAAGGGGCCAAAACCGACATTTTCAAGTGGCTTAATCCACCTATATAGAGGGGGGTGCGGCTGAACTAATGGTTTGTATTATCCGTATCTATATTAAAAGTCTATTTAAGTGAAGCACTGCAACACTATATAATTGATTGGCAATTTTCGCCGCTGACAAAGACATTTCAAAGGAGAAGATAAATGTTTTGGGACCCGATTTATTTTCTGTACATTGCCCCGGCATTTTTGCTGGGACTTTGGGCGCAGATGCGCATTCAAATTTCTTACGCACAAGCGCAACAGCGGCCCGCGCCGCTTAGCGGAGCGGCGGCGGCCAGGCATATTCTCGATTCGGCCGGATTGCAAAACGTGACAATCGAGCAAATACCCGGCCGCTTGAGCGACCATTACGACTCGCGCGCAAAGGTCTTGCGGCTTTCCGAGGAAGTTTATCAAAGCCGCACGCTGGCGGCGGTGGGCATAGCAGCCCATGAATCGGGCCATGCGATACAAGACGCCCGTGCATACGCCCCGCTTGCGCTCCGCAATGCCATTGTGCCGACGGCCAGCATAGGCAGCAGCATGGGCATCTTACTGGTCTTTATTGGCTTGATATTCAGCAAATACTTGGTCTTGGCCGGAATCGGTCTGTTTAGTTGCTTTGTCATTTTCCAACTGATAAATCTGCCCGTGGAGTTCAACGCCAGCAGCCGCGCCAAGGCTCAATTGGTGCAATTGGGCATTATCAACGACGAGGAACTGGTGTACGTCAAAAAAGTGCTTAGCGCCGCGGCCCTGACATACGTCGCAGCCACTTTGCAAGCCATTATGACCCTGCTCTATTTGATCATGCGGTTTGGAGGAGGCCGGAGGGATTAGCCTGAATTTCTCACCAACATGCGCCACGACTAACCGACCATGCAAGGCATGGTGCCCGTCGGTGCCCTGACGTCAGGCGAGCAGTGGACGACGATTGGAGCAAGCACTTCTTCTGCGAAGAAGTGGCACACTGTATTGGAACGTACCGGTCTAGTGAGAAATGCGGATTAGCGACCAGGTCAGCGGCGAGTTAGAGCAAAGAAGGCCTGAATTAGCAATGTAATGATTCTGGCTGAGCCGATGGGCAATTTCCAATCGGGCGGGCAGAATGGCCTGCTTTGGGGCGCTTGCCGGCCGTTGGAAAATAGCGTACGAATGCCGCGGTCCCAAGTTCCGGGCCAATCTGGTAGGGGGAGTATTGTAACGCTTGTAATCATGCTTTCGCTTGAATTATTGTTATCTTGAGTCGATTCGTCATAACGGCTCTCTTTTTTGCCGGGGATAGGTTGCCGAAACTATTCGCCAAAAGGCGACCCACTCTTAATGGCAGGTATTTGTTACACCCCCAAGGCTGGGTTTTGGGCGTTCGCCGACATTTTTAAGCTATCTTTTTATATAGCGAAAAATCTTCGTCTTAGCGTGCCTTATCATTATTTTTTTCAGTTCAATCACTGCAATTATATATGGCATTGGCGTACTCGTTCAGCCGGGAGGAAGAGCATGTTCGGTAATTATTTCCGATCGCGCAATTCGCGCAACAAGAAAAAGGTTACCGCGAAAAGGATTTTGCGCGCGGAAATACTCGAGCCACGGACGCTATTGAGTGCGACGGTCCTTTCCGGCGAGATGCAACAGGCGACATCCGCCGTCAATCTTACAACTTTTGCGGTCGCGTCCGCTGCATCGGCCAATCACGCTCCGACGGTGGCAAATGCGGCCGCCGCAACGTCCAACCCCGTGACTGGCACGACGGTGCAACTCTCGGTCCTAGGCGCCGATGACGCCGGTGAAAGCAATCTCAAGTACACATGGACGACCAAGTCACAGCCCAGCGGCGCTTCGGTTCCGACTTTCAGTGCCAACGGTACAAACGCGGCCAAGAACGCCACGGTCACTTTTAAGGCCGCCGGCGTGTATGTCTTTACGGCGACAATCACCGACGCGGGCAAACTTTCCGTTACTAGCAACGTAAGTGTGACCGTGAACCAAACGCTTGCCGGCATCACGGTGACTCCTTCCATAACGAACGTTCCGGCCGGCGGAACGCAGCAGTTTGCCGCCACCGGATTCGATCAGTTCGGCAATGTTTTGAAGACTCAGCCCACCTTCACTTGGACAACTACCTTGGGAACGATAAATTCTCCTAATTATCCGGGCTTATTGACCGCCCCGGGCATCGGCGGCACCGGCACCGTTACAGCGGCCGTAAACTCGATAAGGGGCACCGCCAGCATAAGGGTGGTCGGCAATCTCATGGTAGCAAGTTCCGCCACAGCCACGCCCAATCCCGTAACAGGCACAACCGCGCAACTCTCGGTTCTAGGCGCGGATGGCGCCGATGAAAGCAACATCAAATATACCTGGACAGCATCTCGCCCTGTCGGCGCTCTGGCGCCAACCTTCAGCATTAACGGCACTAATGCAGCCAAGAACACCACGGTCACTTTTAAGGCCGCCGGCGTCTATGTCTTTACCGCCGCACTTGCCGACACAGCGGGTCACACGGCCAACAGCAGCGTCACGGTGGTTGTGAACAATACTCTGGCCAGGATAGTTGTGAATCCCGGCAATGCGACACTTTCCGCAGGTGGAACGCAGCAATTCAGCGCCACCGGATTTGATCAGTTCGGCAGCGCCTTGGCGATCAAGCCGGCGTTTGCCTGGACGACCACCGTGGGCACGATTACCTCCGCCGGCTTATTCACGGCTCCCGGGACGACTGCGGCGGCAACGATCACGGCCGCCGTCGGCGCGATTAGCGGAACGGCGAGCGTGACGGACATCAATCACGCTCCCACAATTGCGAGGGCGGCTGCCGCGGCATCCAATCCCGTGACGGGCGCCACTGCGCAACTTTCGGTTCTAGGCGCGGATGACGCCGGAGAAAGTAATCTCTGGTATGCCTGGACGACCAAATCGCTTCCCAACGGCGCCTTGTTCCCAACCTTCAGTGCCAACTGGACAAATGCCGCCAAGAATACCACGGTTACATTTAAGGCGGCCGGCGTCTATGTCTTTTCTGCCACGATTATCGACGCAGGCGGACTGACGGTCTCCAGCAGCGTCACCGTAGTTGTAAACCAAACGTTTACCAGTATTCTCGTATATCCCGCCAATCAAATTATTTACCCAAAATTAACACTACAATTAAACGCTATGGCGTTCGACCAGTTCAGCTCCCCGATGGCCGTACAACCGGCATTCAATTGGTCTTGTAGCGGAGGCGGGATAACATCCAGCGGGTTGTTCATTGCGGCCGCAACACCAGGCAATATCACGGTCACGGCTACTAGCGGAACAATTTCTGGATCCACCATTGTAACTATCGCCAGCAGCAATAATTTCTTGGGTCTTTACGATCCCACTTTGGCCAATTTCACCCAGAGCCTGTTTGCCGACGGGTCGATAAACCGCCAGGACATGATCCGGATTTTACAAAGCGTCTGCCCGTCCACAAACGGCACTTTGGGTCAGACAGATTTCAACGATTTGAAAACCATTCTGTTATATGCCTCCGGGCTGAACATGCCCGGTTACGTACAAGTGTTGGCCGGCGACGTAATCAACGGCAACTTCGCCAATGCATGGTATCAGGGTCAAAGGTTGGGCAATCTCACATATCTAACTACGGGCGCGAATTACACTAAGTTGATTGATAAATGGTTTTATGGCTCC
>JBEKGL010000248.1:0-6058 GCA_050012815.1 Thermoguttaceae bacterium | reverse complement strand
CTTCATTCCCAAAACCATTAGTGAAAATGTCATGCGCTTGCTGATTAACAAGAACGACGGGCAACCAGTGCAGCTTCCACCCGAGGCGCGTTAAGCCCATAGTACAACACGAAAGGACGAAAACACGAAACATTATCGCAAAATATTTTCGTGTTTTCGATATTTCGACTTTTTGCGTTAAAGTGTTTTGCGTTCCCACGCGGGAGCGTGGGAAATTCGGGAGTGTGGGAACGAGAATCATCCGCGACCACTGGTCGCAGCTTTACAATTCCTCCCGGTGTATTCACCCAAGCAAACCCCCTGTGTGTTTACCCAAATCAACCCCTGGTGTGTTCACCGGGGGCTAAATTCGTTGTGTTCACCGGGGGTATCGCGAAACCGCAAGCGGTTTGTTGGGTGATGGGCAGTGCATGAGTGGGCAGTAAACTGCCCACCCCCAATCCCCAATCCCCAATCCCCAATCCCTAATCCCCATTCCCTATTCCCTGCCCTACGCCGGCGTGAGGGTTTCGAGTTCCTTGGCCAGTCGTTTTCGGGCGACGTGGAGGCGGCGCTTGATGGTGCCGACGGGGGTTTGAAATTTTTGGGACATTTCGTTGATCGATCGGCCGTCGAAATAAAAGGCCACCAGCGTTTCACGATCCATGGCGCGGAGGCGGCGCAATCCGCGGCGGACCTGGTCTTCGCGTTCTCTTTCGAGCAGGACCACCAGCGGCGTGCGTAGTTCGACGCAGTCGGAATTCAACATGTCGGTGTCGGCGGAGGTGCTCGGTCCGCGGCGCATCAGGCGGTTTATCGCCATGCGGTCGGCAATCGATCGCAGCCACCCGCCAAAGCAGCGTGGGTCTTCCAGTTGATAGATTTTTCGCATCGCCTGGATGAATACGTCCTGGCATAGTTCCTCGGTTTCGGCGTGATTGTTCAGCCGGCGGTAAGCAGTGGCATAAACCGCCCGCTCGAAATTTTCCACTAGCCGGCCGAATGCCTGCCGGTCGCCGCGTTGGGCGGCACAGATGGTTTCGGCCAGGGGGTTATCGGTTTGAGGGATCGCGGCATATTGGGTAGTCATGATTGTAATTCCATTAAAAAAACCACTAAAAAATTGGGACACGGAAAAAACCAGAACCGGCGGAAACGGCAAAAAGACTATCGAATGCCTTTGGCCGTTTGCCCGGCTCAGAATGGAGTTTTATGATTCGGGGCAGCTAACAGTTATTTTCCCGAAACATGCCGCGCCATTCGGGCCGGACGCCAGTTGGCCGAGCTAACATGTGCTAGTACAGCCACATGTAAGCCGGCCATGCTACTACCGCCGCCGTGGCGCAATCCCAGAGAGCGCAACAGCGAACAAAGACCGGAATCCTGAATCGCCAAACCACTAACGCAGTTCTCCTGGCAATTAATACCAAGCAGAATAGAGAACTTACGGATAATGGCGGAAATGTAGCGATCCATTTTTGATCCCTTTCAGATCTTTGCGCTGTGCGCCTTAATAGTGGACAGAAAAAAATAAACTACCTTAGGCCCGCTTTTCATATATCGAAATGCCGGCCGCGTTACCTTTGTCTTAGTATACGTACAAAAGCTGAATTTGTCTATTCGCTCTTGTATTTTAGCGGTTATTTTACCTTGATGTTGACCGATTAACTCAACTTAATATCGTGTCGTTAATATTGGGTATTTTTTCCCCAAGACCCGACAGAAGATATAAAAAAGTCACACGAAACAGAAAAAGGTTCGCGTGAATATTTTTAAAGAGAATGGATTTTCCGGGAAACCCCAGCCCCCCGGAAGGTGCATATTAAACTGGAAAGGAACATCTTGTATTACAAGCAGGTGGCTTATAATAGTAATATGAGTCGAATTACGCTTGAAGTTCCCAATGAAGCGCTTTTAGCCCTTAAGCTTTCGCCTCAGGCAATGGGCGAGACTCTGCGCATGGCGGCGGCAATGAAGTTGTTCGAAATAGGCAAGATGTCTTCAGGCGCGGCCGCGGCACTTGCGGGCATACCTAGAGTCGTTTTCTTATCCAAACTGGCAGAATACGGCGTCGATACCTTCCGCCTGACCGATGAGGAACTTCAGCGGGAGACGCCGCTTGCCTGAAATCATCTGTAATACATCGCCTCTTCAATATCTTTACCAACTTGGAGCAATTGAACTCCTCCACACTCTTGCAGGTCGTATAACCGTGCCTTCTGCTGTGGTGGACGAATTAGAAACAGGGAGAAACCTTGGAATAAATCTCCCTGATGTTTCCGCCTTTGAGTGGGTAACAATCCGTCATCCAGCCGGCACGCCTGCATTGCCGCTGGTAAGTGAACTTGGCTCGGGTGAAACGGAAGTCCTGATGTTGGCACTGGAATTGACCGGAGCGGTGGTGATATTAGATGATGGCTTAGCTCGCTATGTCGCCGAGACAATCGGCATAAAGCTGACCGGTACCCTAGGAATCCTACGGGATGCCAAACGAGCGGGGCTTATCCCCGAGGTAGGCCCGTTGCTCGATCGGCTTGAGGAACTGGGTTTTCGTCTTGCACCTCAGACGAAGATTGCCATCCTCCGTCAAGCAGGCGAAATGATCTAATGGGATATTGATAGAAAAAGCAACGGCGCCGTTTGCGCACCAATCTAAAAACCGAAATACCGGGCCGCATTGCGGTAGCAGATGTCTTGGACTATCGAGCCGATCATATCCATGTCGTCGGGCAGCAGGCCGTCTTTCATTTCCTGGCCCAGCAGGTTGCATAAGATGCGGCGGAAGTATTCGTGCCTGGTATAGGACAAGAACGATCGGCTGTCGGTGGTCATGCCCACGAACCGGCTCAAAAGACCCAGGTTCGAGAGGGCGTTTAATTGTTTTTCCATGCCGTCTTTTTGATCCAGGAACCACCATGCGCTGCCGAACTGCATTTTGCCTGGCAGGCCGCCGTCCTGGTAGTTGCCGATCATCGTGGCGACGATTTCATTGTCGGCGGGATTGATGTTATAGAGGATGGTTTTGGCCAGGTGGTTGTCGCGGTCCAGGCGGTCGAGGAATTTGACCATTGGCCGGGCGGCGTCGAAAACGCCGATGGAATCGAAACCCGTATCCGGCCCGAGCGCTTGGAACATCCGCGTGTTATTGTTCCTCAGCGCGCCGTAGTGGTACTGCTGGGTCCAGCCCTTTTCCTGATCCATAACGGCGAACTCATAGAGCATGGCCGAACGGAATTTTAGTATTTTATCTTCCGATAGATTGCCGCCTGAACGAACGCGACGGAAAATGGCATTTATATCCGAAGCCGTGTAATCCTCGGCAATGAACGTTTCCAGGCCGTGATCCGAAAGCCGGCAGCCCAGACGGTGGAAAAAATCGTGGCGGCTGTGCAATGCCTCCACGAAACGCGTAAAATCGTCGTTTATTTCCATGCCGCTTGCCGCGGCCAGTTTGTCCACCCAGGAATTGAAGGCCGCCGGGTTTTCCACGGCCATGGCCTTATCGGGCCGAAAGGCGGGCAAAACCTTGACTGGAAACGAGGCGTCGGCGGCGATTGCGGCATGATGTTCCAGGCTGTCCGTGGGATCGTCCGTGGTGCAGGACAGCACCACGTTCATGCGCCGCATGATGCCCCGGCAGAAGAATTCAGGGCGGGCCAACATGGCGTTGCACTCGTTCCATATACTTTCGGCGGTTTGAGGATTCAAAAGCCGGTCGCTTATGCCGAAGGGCCGCTTCAGTTCCAGATGCGTCCAATGATAGAGCGGATTTCGCAGGGTTTGCGGCACGGTTTCGGCCCATTTTTGGAATTTATCCCAATCCGAGGCGTCGCCGGTGATGAAGCGTTCCGGTACGCCGGCCGTTCGCATGGCCCGCCATTTGTAGTGATCGCCCGAGAGCCAGATTTGCGTAAGGTTGCCGAAACCGCGGTTTTCGGCGATTTCCACCGCCGGCAAATGGCAATGATAGTCGATAATCGGCATTGCCTCGGCGAAACGATGATATAACTCGACCGCCCGGTCGCTTTGCAATAAAAAGTTTTCGGTAATAAAGACGTCAGTCATGACCGGCTCGCTTTATGGTTGGGAAAGAGATTGTGCTGGAAAGGTCTTGCACGAAAACGATACTAATTTATCAGACCTTCCATTGACTGACAACTATGCCTAGGTAATAGAGTCTTTGTTTGAAGTTTGAGCGCGTTTTGCGCGTATGTTTTATTATTGCAAATTGACAATTGCAAATTTCAAATTGCAAATTGAACAACCATAACCACTTGCGCGATTTGTCGCTTTAATCCGAACTTCGTATTTTTAATTGAAAACTGATTACTGAAAACTGATAACCATGTACTATCTACCATCTGCTTTAAATTATTTGGTAGCGGCTTTATGCCGCGCTAGGTAAATGGGAATCGAGCGAGAAATGCCGCGAGTTATCGTTTACGGAGTGACAAAGCGGCTGGCGCGTTCTTCCGGAGACCCCATGAAGTTCTCGGCATACTCGTCCAATATGTAGATCTCCACGCGGGAGTTGTAGGAGTGCAGGGAAGGTGTCGTTTCGAGAGAGTAAGGTTCGTAGGCGCCTCCCTGGCTGAGCCGTATTCGCTCCGCGTCGATCCCATGCCGCACAAGGAATTTCATCACCGTCTGGCAGCGGTCGTAGGATAATTGCCAAAAATCTTTCGCGGGATGTTCTTCCGATCCGGGACTTCTCGTGGCGTGTCCGCGAATCTCGATTTTCTGCGATTTGCCGTGAAGATCAGTCGCTATCAGCATCAATCGCTCTTTGGCCGTTTCATCCAACTCCGCCGAATCCTCGGCAAAGAGGATCATGGTTCCCATGCAGCGCTGGTTGCCGTCGTGCAGGACGAACAGGCTGGGTTTCTTCTCGCCCGTGCCGAGGGTTAAAGATCGGTTTTTTCGTAGATGGTCGACTCCGACGGCGTTGCCGGGCTTGGTGCCCGGGACGATCGAGGGGCCGGGCATCTGGCCGGACTTGTTTGACGGCAACAGCGGCGGTCCGCCCGAAGATTTTTTAGAGTTGCTCCCCGGATCTTGAAAGTACTGGGCAACGGCTTGTTTCACGGCGTTGTTCTGGGCGGTAATCCACATGACCATAAAAAAAGCCATCATCGCGGTAACAAAGTCCGCGTATGCCACTTTCCACGCTCCGCCGCCATGGCCCGCCATGAGACATTATCCTCGCTGTTGATTATGGTGCTGACGTTTCAACTTCCCTGAGCCAGGCGTCCATTTCCTCGCGACTGGGCCGGAACTCGGTAACCACGCCGCGCCGCGCCTGTTCCAGCACGACCTTGGGCGACAGATCGCCGACGAATCCCGGTACGGTCAAGGCGATGATCCGCAGGAAGCCGATTTCGGCCGCGCTTAGAAACTCCATGCGCACAGCCATTGGGCCGAAAAAACCGTAAGACAAAAGGATGCCCAAAAAAGTACCCACCAGGGCGGCGCCCACTTTTTCGCCGATCTCATCGACCGGGCCGTTGATGGCGCTCATCGTAATGACGATTCCCAACACAGCCGCCACGATGCCAAAACCGGGCAAGGCGTCGGCAATCTTGGTCAACACGCCCATCGGGGCATGATGCTCTTCTTCGATTAATCTCAGGTCCTCCTCCAAAAGGCCGGGCAGTTTTTCGGGCTTCACCGTCCCGTCCACCAGCGGCGTCAATGCCCCGGTCAAAAAAGACATGGCATGATGGTTTTGCGCCAGTTTCGGGTATTTGCCGAAAATCTGGCTTTGATGCGGATCGAGAATATGCGTTTCCAACGCCATCAGGCCGTCGCGTCGGGCGGTCCGAAACAGACTATACAGCAGCTTGAACAGATCTTCATAAGAGCTCTTGTTGTACGGGGTGCCTTTCAAGCATTGAAGAACGCCGCGGAGCAGATCCATGAGGACCTTCTTGGGCGACATTACAATCAAAGCGCCCAGAGCGGCGCCGCCGATGGTAACAAACTCGGATGGGTGGACGAGTGAGAGGATTTCGCCTCCGGCCATCATAAAGCCGCCCAGCACCGCCCCTAATACCACGATGAACCCAGCAATAACAAGCAT
>JBEKGL010000247.1:0-6065 GCA_050012815.1 Thermoguttaceae bacterium | reverse complement strand
GATCTTTTCCAACATCGTTCTGGCCGATGAGATCAACCGCACTCCGCCGAAAACGCAGGCGGCGCTGCTCCAGGCCATGCAGGAGCACGAAGTAACCGTGGCCGGCAAAACCTACAAGTTGGAGCAGCCGTTTTTCGTTATGGCCACGCAGAACCCCATCGAGCAGGAAGGAACCTATCCCCTGCCCGAAGCGCAGTTGGACCGTTTCATGTTGTCGATCAACATAGGCTATCCAACCCGGGCCGAGGAACGCGACATTGTGTTGGCTACCACGCAAACCCAGCGCCACGATGTAAAGCCGGTCCTGCAAGGGCCCGACATTTTGTGGATTCAGCAGCTCGTTCGCCAGGTGCCCGCCAGCCAGCACGTGGTCGATTATGCCGTGGACCTGGTTCGCGCCACGCGTCCGAAAGAGCCTCCCAGTCCCGATTTCGTGAAGAATTGGCTGGCCTGGGGGGCAGGTCCCAGGGCGGCGCAGAATATCATCCTCACGGCAAAGGCCCGGGCGATCCTACACGGGCGGTATGCCATAGGCGCGGAAGACGTCCGGGCGATGGCCTTTCCAGTCCTGCGGCACCGCATCATCACGAACTTCAATGCCGACGCCGAAGGGATCGACGTGGAGCAGGTGATCGAAAAAATATTGAAAACCATACCAGAACCGTCGTACGGCGAAACGATTGTGGAAAAACAACCCCGCCCGCCTGTCAAAACCACTTCACATGGCCAAAAATAAAATGAGTGCAAATTGTGAATTACAAATTGCAAATTTCAAATGTCAAATTGCACACAGCAAATTGAACAAATTTTCGGTTTGCCTTTTGGCGGCCGTGGCTTGTTTGCTCGCTGCTTTTTCAGTCAGTGCGGCCGAGACTATTGATAAGAATCAGGAAAAAAATCCGGAACAGAAGTATTCCCATGGGGTGCTGATCCGTGTCGAGGGTGTTATCGGGCCGATGCTGGCGGCGTATTTCGAGCGCAAATTAGCCTTGGCCGAAGCCGAGGGCGCGGACTTGATTATCGTGGAGATCGACAGCCCGGGTGGAACTTTAGAAGAATCGCGGAATCTGGCCGATCGGTTGCGGGACCTGGATTTTGCCCATACCGCGGCTTATGTGCCCAAGCAGGCGTTAAGCGGGGCGGCCATTATGGCATTGGGTTGCGATGACATCATAATGTCGCCCGCGGCGTTGATCGGCGATGCCGGCCCGATCTTCCAGGACGAGAATTCGCAGTTCAGATTTGCCCCGGCAAAAATCATAAGCGATTTGGCACAGCGAGTCCACGCACTGGCGGCGGCTAAAGGCCGGCCGCCGGCCCTGGCCGAGGCCATGGTCGATAAAAATCTGCAAGTCTTTCGGGTGAAAAACAAACAAACCGGCGAAGTAACCTGCAAGTCGAAGCGAGAGATCGATGCCGAGACATATCCGGACCAATGGGAAATTATCGCGCCGATAGCGGAATCCGGCCAGGAACGTTTCCTGGAACTCAACGGCCGGCGGGCCGTGGAAGTGGGACTGGCCCAAGGACTGGCCGACTCGCGCGAGAATCTGAAAGAGCGTTACAAGCTGCCAGGGGAATTGACGATCCTAGAACCCAGTGGCGTCGATACTTTCGTGTATATTTTATACAATCCCTTTATAATCGCCATTTTGATAATTGTCGGGCTGATCGGGTTGTACATCGAATTCCTGTCGCCGGGAGTGGGCGTCGGCGGCCTGATTGCCGGTTTGTGTTTTGCCCTGTTCTTTTGGAGTCATTTTTTGGGCGGCACGGCCAATTGGTTCGACGTGATGCTTTTTGCCGTGGGCTTGCTCTGCCTGATCGCCGAGTTGTTTATCATTCCCGGCTTCGGCGTGGTGGGGTTGACCGGCGTAGTGCTGATCCTGGTAAGTCTGATTCTGGCATGTCAAAAATTTCTTATACCGCACAATAACCGCGAATTGATACAATTGACCCACACGCTGTTGATAATCTTAAGTTCCGGGGGAGGTTTTTTATTAGCGGCGTTTTTGATCAGCAAGAAATTCGGTTCAATACCACTTTTCAGCAAGATGATGCTCCGTCCGCCGCATCCGGTCTATGGCTTCAGGGACGAGCCGGCCAATATGGCTAATCCGCCTGTTGCTTCGCCGCCGGAAAATCTGTTTATCGTTAAGATAGGCGACGTGGGCGTAGCCCAATCGTCGTTGCGTCCCGCGGGCAAGGCCCGATTCGGCACGCAAATCGTCGAAGTGGCGACCGACGGCGATTTCATCCCCCAAGGCCGGCGGGTGGAGGTCGTCGAACAAAGCGGCGGCCGGATTGTCGTGCGCGAAGTCGAGTGAAGAAATCACCACGGAGGCACGGAGGACACGGAGGAGAAGATATAATGTAAAGCCGCGACCATTGGTCGCGTTTATGGTTTAATTGTCATCCGCTTCTTAGTTTTCGTTAAAAGTGTCTTGTGGGCCGTTTTCTTCGTCCGATTCGCGTTCGCGGACCAGGAATATTCCGGCTACCAGGCAACCGGCGATGTAGCCGCACGGACCTCCCATTATAGCGCATACGATCGAGACTACGAGTATTTCGCCGGATCGAGCGGGTGCAAGATGAAAAATACTTGCTGTGATCATGCCTCCTAAACCGCATACAAAACCCAAAGGGAAACCGGCAATCCAGGATGCCCTGCGCGGTTCATTCCCGCCAAACAACGACATTTGCGCCACCCCGATCCCCGCAAAAAATACGGCAATGCAGCAGAAGATGATGGGATGAATGTTGAGCATTTTCATAATGGCGAAAAGCAGGCCGAACAGGCTGGTCATGATCATGAACGTGCCCACGCTGAATCGGCGCGTAACGCCGACGTCTTTGTGAGCAGGGGTTTTGGCGTTCGTTTTCGTACCGTCGGGCGAAGTTCCGCACACCGAGCATAGATCGGATATGGTCGGATTTTTATGTTTACATTCCGGACAGAGCCACATGGTTATACCCCTGATTTTCCGGCGACGCATTTGATGATCTCGACCGCCCGGTCCACGGCGGCGGCGTTTACGTCCAGGTGCGTTACCGCGCGGATGTTCGTGGGGCTGGTGGCGAGCATCAGCAAACCATGCTTTTTGAGTTTTTCGGAAAACTCCTCGGCCGTGCCCCAGGCTGGATCGACGCGGAAGAAAATCATGTTCGTGTCGATCTGGTCGGACATGAGCCGGATGTTTTCGATTTGCCTGATGCCCTGTGCCAAACGCTGGGCGTTTAGATGATCTTCGGCCAGACGTTCGACATGATGATCTAAGGCGTACAAGGCTGCCGCGGCCAGCACACCGGCTTGGCGCATACCTCCGCCCAGGACTTTTCGGTGGCGGACGGCCTCGGCGATCAGTTCTTTTGGGCCGCACAGGGCTGAGCCAACCGGCGCACCCAATCCCTTGCTGAAACACACGCTGACGGTGTCGAAATGATCGGCCCAGCGCCGGGCTTCAATGCCCGTGGCCACCGCCGCGTTAAAAAGCCTTGCCCCGTCAAGATGGGTCCTTAAACCATGATCGCGTGCCCAGCGGCAGATGTCTTCAATAATGCCGTAGGGCTGGATTTTGCCGCCGCCGCGGTTGTGGGTGTTTTCCAAAGTTACCAGCCGCGTGCGGACGTAATGGGCGTTTGCGGGGCGGATTAGATCGACGAGTTGATCGAGTTTGAGCACTCCGTTTTCGCCCTGGACGGGCCGGGCGGAAATGCCGTTGATCTGGGCATAACCGCCTTGTTCATAATTGTAAATGTGACATCCCGCCTCGCAGATCAACTCGTCGCCGGGTTTGCAGTGCACGCGCACGGCGATGAGGTTCGACATTGTGCCGGAAGCCACAAAAACGGCCGACTCCTTGCCCAGGCGTTCGGCAATTATCCGCTGCAAACGGTTGACGGTGGGATCGTCGCCGAAAACGTCGTCGCCGACTTCGGCCGAGGCCATTGCCGCGCGCATGGCGGTGGTGGGCCGGGTTATTGTATCGCTACGAAAATCGAGAATTTCATGGGACATGGAATCCTCCGCAGAAAGTAACCAGTTAAATATATGATTGACAGAAATTGAGGAACCCCGTAAACGGGGTTGACATTAATATAAATTTTGGAAATGGTTTGCGGCCCCAGGCGTAAACTCCTGGGCTAGGCAAATAGCATTTAATGAGGCTAGGCAAATAGCATTCAATGAGCATTGTTGAACAAACTTTTACTCTTGGATTATTTATGCGTATTTGCGGAAGGCCAGGGCATCGGTGGGATTGCGGTTGGTGAAGGCTTCGATGGGTTCGTAGGTCAAACCGGCCCTGCGCAGTTTTAGGAGGAAAACGTTGCCGACATAGGTCATGCCCGGTCCGCCGCCATAGGATTTCCACATCGAGCGCCGCCCCATGTCCATTCCAAAGAGGATTTGCCGGCCGTATCCTTCTTCCAACATTCGGCGGATGAGTTCGATAATTTCCATGTCGGAATGGATTTCCACGCGGGAGATGCCGTCGTAAATCAGGTATGCCCCGGCGTGTGCGACGTCTTCGTGCACGTAGCGGTCGAGATTTCGATCCAAGTGGCTGATTAACAAGCACGAGGGATGGACCCCCAGTTTGGAGAAAAGTTTCACTTGTTCCAGGGCGCAAGTGCCGCGTTCGCAGTGCGTAAGGATCGGCGCGCCGGTGGCAAGATGGGCCGCGGCAACGGCCTCGGCGATTTTTCGGGCATTATCGTTGATTACATGGTAATCCGAGGCGAACTTGATCAGCCCTGCCCGGATGTCGGTTCTTTCCGTTACTTCCGAGCCGGCATAAATTGCCATCCCCACGTCGATTTCCTCGATCATCCGCTGAGCCAGGGCCTCGGCCGACTCGTGGTAGCGGAAATGATCGGGAGCATAAAAAACCCCGCGGTGGAAGCCCGTACTGGCAATAATGTTTACCTTGGAACGCTGGGAAGCCAGTTGCAGCAGTTTTGCGGCGCGTTCCTGGCCAATGCCTTGAGCGTCGACCACAGTCCGGCCGTCGGACTCGTAAAACAGGCATAGTTCGGCCGTGGTTTTATCCAGATCGTCGAGGAGAAAACCAGGATCGACTTCCTGGCTGCGGCCGGGAAGGATGAAGAGGTGTTCGTGACAGTGCGTAAACCCCACCTCTTGTGCCGGGATGTCGCCAAGGACCGTGCGAACGAAATTTTCTTTACCTGGAGCGCGGGGCGGCACGGTACGATACCCTCTTAAATAGTGGGAAATAAGGCGAACAATCGAATATAAACCCGAGGGTCTTATTCGTCAATTCCCTCGTGTGCCCGAACTCTTGGGCCGTTGCGATTGTCTAAACCATAACCCTGCTAGACAGCGACATGTTTTTTGGTACACTTACTGATTCTCAATTTCGTCACTTTTACCTTCCCTAGGAGCAGTTTTTATGGAAAAGCGCGTTTATAATTTTTCACCCGGACCCGCCGTTATGCCTTTACCGGCCTTGGAAGAGGCCCAGCGCGATTTAGTGGCCCTGCCGGGCGCTGGCTGTTCAATTCTAGAAACCAGTCACCGCTCCAAGGCCTTCGACAAGATTATCACCCAGGCCGAAGCCAATATCCGAACCCTCCTGGCGATTCCCGACAATTATCGCGTGCTGTTCATGCAAGGCGGAGCGGTGTTGCAATTCGGCATGATTCCCATGAATTTCCTGCGAAACACAGGCAAGCCGGCCGATTACATCGTCAGCGGAACCTGGAGCAAAAAAGCCTTCGACGAGGCGAAAACCCAAGGCAACGCCCGGGCTATCTGGGATGGCAAATCCACTAATTACAACCGCGTGCCCAAGCAAGCGGAACTGAAAATCGATTCTGACGCCGCCTACGTTTACATGACCTCGAACGAAACCATCCAAGGCGTGCAGTATCAGACCGAACCCGATGTAGGCAACGTGCCGTTGGTGTGCGACGCCTCTTCGGACATTCTGTCGCGGCCCATTCCCATCCAAAAATACGGTCTGATTTTCGCCTGTGCCCAGAAGAACGTCGGGCCGGCGGGCGTGACCCTGGTCGTCATCCGCGACGATCTGGTGGCCAAATCG
>JBEKGL010000246.1:0-6071 GCA_050012815.1 Thermoguttaceae bacterium | reverse complement strand
GGTAGCCAGGTGTTTTTGCCGGCCCAGAAAAGCGCAGACCGGCGGATCGCGAACATCCATAGCGTGACCGGCGATAGGATCGCCGTTTTCGTTGCTTGCAAGCCGATCGAGCCAGTGCGACGCGGCGTGAATCAATCGCCTGCGAATTCCCCTGGGCTTGAAGTGTTTTAAGATGATGTCCGCGGCGTCATCGGCGGCGACATGGGAAAAAAGTGTTGTGCTTCCGCCCGGCGATACAATTTCGACCAGAGGGGTTTGATGGCACATGCCCACGCAACCTACGCGTTTCACGACGGCCGCGGCGCCGCTTTCGGCCAGTGCTTGCCGGACCGCTTGGTACACCTTGCCGCTGCCTTGTGCAGTGCAGCACGATCCGAGTCCGATGCGGATTTCCCCGCACTGGCCTGGCGGCGGTTCCGGCAAGACGACTTGCCCGGCGCCGGCATTTTCCTCTTGCCGGAGAAAATCCTCAATCACTTCGCCCACCGACGCGGGAGCGACGCGGCCGTAAGTTATCCCGCCGATCTGGACCACGGGCGCAAGCGTGCAGCAGCCCAGACAGGCGATTTTTTCGATGGTGAACAACCCCTTGGGATCGGTATCGTCGTCCTTGCCGATTGCCAGGCGGCGTTCCAGGGCGTCTTGAACCAACGCGGAACCCTTCACGTGACACGCCGTGCCGTGGCAAACCTTGATAATGTGTTGCCCAACCGGCCGATGGCGGAACTGCGTATAAAAAGTGGCCACGCCGGTGATTGCGGCCGGAGTGATTTCGGTCAAGTCGCAAACTCGCTCGAGCGCCTCCCGCGGCAGATAACGGTATTGAGCCTGGATGGCCTGTAAAATGGGAATAACCTCATCGCCGCGGCTCCCATGGCGGGATACGATTCGATCGACGAATGTCAAATCCAACTCGGGCATTACTTATCCCTTATGTACCATCCAAAGTTTTCGGCACACGCCGTGTGCCGAAAACGCACACAGTTTGGGCCAAAACTGCACACGGCGTGTGCGGTCTACATTATTTGTTTCCAATACAAAACATATTATTTTTGCCGCGAATATAAAAACATCCGTCCTGGAAAGCTGGGCTGGTGACGCACTCTTCACCTAAATTACACTCCGCGACTCGGCGGCATTTATCGCGATTGGGTTCCGCGACCCAGGCCTTTCCATTTTTTGCAAACACGTACATCAGTTTTCCTGCCATGCTCGGCGAAGACATGCAATCTTCGTTGAAATCCTCGGTCCAAAGTTGATCGCCTTTTTCGGTGTCATAGCAGGTAATCGTGCCATAGGTTGCCAGCAAGAAGACGAACTCTTCGCTGGCCAACGGGCTGCAGATGTCGGGCAGGCCGTCCTCGCCTTTCCAGACGATATGAGTGGCGGTCACATCGCCTTGTCCGTCGGCGCGAATTGCCGATAAAGCGTCCGATTCATGGGCCACGAAAACCTTTCCCGCGGCGAAGGTGGGTGAGGGACCAATATCTTGTCCCAGACATTTTGCCCGCCAAATTTCTTGCCCATTTTCAGGATCGTAAGCAATTACCCATAGATCGGCCGCAGTGACGATCTGATCGCGATCGGCCGCGTGAATCACAATCGGCGAAGGCCAGGAATTGGGAACCGGCCGGTCAGTCTGCCAAACTGTCTGGCCCGTGGCTGAATCAAACGCAAAAAGTTTTGATTTCGGCGGCTCACCTCGTGAACCCTGGTCGAACTGCACCACAAGCAGATTCTTATATGTAAGCAACGACGACGCATAACCGTAAGCATTATCGGGAATGCCCAAGCTTTTTGACCAGGCCAACTTGCCGTTGAAATCGAAGGCGGCCAGGTCGCCGTTGGCGAATATGGCGAACACGCGGCGGCCGTCGGTGGCGGCTGTGGAGGCCGCATATCCGGTTCCCATTATTTTAACGTTTAGCTCCCGTGTGGTGCTTTGCGGCGTGCCGGGAGCTTCCTTTCGCCAAAGAAGTTTGCCTTTGGCGGCGTCAAAACAATAAACTTCCCGCCGTTTTTCATTGGCGCCGGTGAGAAAAACGCGGTCATTCCAGACGATCGGCGAGTTGTTGCCGGGCAGGGGAATGGGCGTTTTCCAGCGGATGTTTTTGCCCGAACTTGCGTCCCACTCTGTGGGAATGTTTTCGTAGGCCGAAGTCCCGCGCCCGCCGGGACCCCGAAAACTTGGCCAGTTTTTGGCGATTTCTTCCTCCGACGGCGACGCTTCGGGAGCGAGTGAGGATATGGCAGAGGATTTAGAACCAACTCCAACATCAACGCTGGGAGAAGTACGGGAGACGGATATGTTCTTACCCCGGCCCTCACCCTGACCCTCTCCGGGCACCGACCGAAGGTTGGTCGGGAGAGGGTGAGATGTGGATGGAATATCCAGCCGAATGTTGAAGATCAGCACAATCGACAGTGCGGCCATTGCCAGAGCCACGCCCGCCACTGCCCAACGGCCAATCCGCGTCCAATGCGATTCGACGTCCGTTGGCGATGCTATTGGTTGCGGATGCGGAAGTTCGCGACGTAACGCAGCCGCGGTCTTGGCCGAGACCAGGAAGATCGCCACCCCGCCAAGCAACAAAACCGCGCCCGCGATCGTAAACGCCCGTTGGCGGAAGTATTCCCGTCGCAATTGCAGATCAAGTGCGCGGATTTGCGATTTCAGTTCGTCGTTATCGGGCTGTTTTACCAAAGCGGCCTTGAGCGTTTGATAAACCTCGTTTTCCAGCGGATCGCCGTTGCCCCGGCGGCTGTAATCGTAGATCAGCAGTGCGCAGACCACCAGCGAAAACACCCCGGCAATGGCCGCCGTCAATGTCGCCAGGCGATAATTATTATCATCCTTCATCCTTCATCCTTCCAAAGCTTCTGTTCCCCGGGGCAGTACCAAAAACATCGTCCGCAGGACACGCAACCGGAGCGATCGGGCTCGTAGTCCACTCGGCGGCGGCGGATGGATAGATGGATTAATTTTACGCCGATAACCAATCCCACCCAAGCCCCGAACCATGCTCCGGCAACGCCAAAAGTTGCCGTCAATTCGGATGCCTCGCGATAAAGGTCCTCGACCGCCCGGCCGGTGCCGCGGAAGGCCTCGATTTCGTCGATCAAGTTTTCATCCTCGCGGCCGGGCTGGAGCGTTTGTCCCGATTCCTCCCGATGCACGTGTTCGGCCAGCCGGACAGTGGGATGCAACCGGGCAAGAGGGACTTCCATGTATCTTCCCAAAACCACGCCTAAACCGATCAACACCGGCAGCAGCAGGAGCAAAGCCGCCAAACGCCGCCTTGCGCTTTTGCGCTTGGCAACGGGCAACGTTACGGTCGGCTCGCGAATTGCGCCATAAGGACACGCATCCTCGCACAGCCGGCATTGGATGCAGCGATCCGGCGGAATTTTTACGTGCCATTTCGAGACCTTTGAAAGCAGCCGCAATATCGCCCCGTAAGGACAAAGATATCGGCAGTACGGCCGCCCCACAAACGCGCCGACGATAAGAAAGCATCCGCCGAGAATGAGCATATTCGCGCCTGCGCTAAGCCGGAACAGTCCCACGAACGGGTCGTAACGGCAAATCACAAACGCCGTGCCGGTGACTGTAAACAGCACTGCCGCACCAAGATAAACATAAGCCAATAGCCCCAGGGCATGATCCATCCAGAGCGGCGTCCGCATCGGGCGAACCGCCGCTAGTTCCTGCACAGCGCCCAGCGGGCAGACCGCCGCACAAAAAGTCCGCCCGAAAAAAAGCGTGAATACCAATGGTAAAACGAAAAACGCCGCTGCCGGCAAGGGCACGACATAGCTCGAATCGCAAATGGCCAGCGTGACGTTTTGGATGGCCCCGATCGGGCATATACATCCTTTGCGCCAAAAACCGAACCAGACCAGCGAGGCGATCGTCAACAGGAACAATCCGCGGCGGGAACGTTTTTTAATCGCCAGATACGAGGCCAGCGACAATCCGGCCGCCAGCGCGGCCACGTCGAGATAATCCAACCACGCCGCCCTGGCCGCCGGATTTTGCGTGCTGGGTATTTCGTACGAGGAGAACGTCGGCAAAGGAATTACTTCCCCAGCCGGCACTATCTTCGCCGGAATCAGCGACAAAACCAGTAGCAGAACCGTACGGTGCGATTTCATCCGTTTTGCGCTCTTTTTTCGGAACGTTTTTGCCCGCTGTTGAAGGCCGCAATCTGTTTTTTCTGCCGTCTTTTTGCCTCTTCCGCGTCGCGGGCGGTTTTTTTCAACAGGTTCGGTGAACCGGCCGGGACGCGGACAAACGCCCCCGTGGGACAGGAAACGGCAATCGAACATTCGTTGCAATTCAAACAGCGGTCGTGGCGGACCTGCAAGTACAGCGAGCCGTTCATCAATTTGCACCCGGCCACGCACTTGCCGCAGGCGATGCACAGCGATTCGTCGATGGTGTATTCAAAGAACCGCTGCCCGCCTTTTTCCTCGATGAATTTTCGATTGATGGCGCCGGTGGGGCAAAGTTGGTTTTCCGCGCCCGTTTCCAAAACATAGTCTTTGACGGGAAAATAACCCGTGCAAACGTCGCAGTACCCGCAAAGCGCGAAACATTGCACGGCTTTGACCGCCGACTGGTCGAGCACGCAATTAATTTCGCAGTGTCCACAGGCCATGCATTTATCCGGATCGATCTGCCAGACCAGGTTTTCGCCGCGGCCTTTGCGCACGGTCAACAAGCCGGTCAGCCCGCATAGCCCCAGGGCGCCGGCGATGCGGACGTTGTCGCCCAAGAATTCGCGCCGATCGATTTTCCCGTCTTGGTGCGCCATGGTCATTGCCTTTTGTCGCTCTCCCGCGTTGTGGCGGCCTTAGTATTTTTGCACTGATCCAGCAGCGGGCAACCGCCGCATGAAAGCGATTGGTTGCAAGCGGCGCCGCGCGTACTTCGCCCCGATCTGACGGACAAAACGGCCCAAACCATTGCCAGCACGCCCAAGATCAAATAACGAACCAAACCGCGGCACATCTCGCGCCGGGTTTGTTTTGCTTCAGTGGTTTTAGCAAAATCGGATGGATTACTCATGCTTAAACTCGGCTGCGGATCTCTTGGGTTCAAAAATCAGGACGCGCTTTTTATCAGAATCCAAAACCAGGATGCGGTCACGATCGTCAACCGCCAGATCGGCGGCCGTGGAAGGATATTGTTCCTCTCCGGCGACCACACATTCGAACTTTCCCCGGGCAGTATAGATTTTTATACGCGGCAGGCCTTTTTCGGCGGTCACGAACCGGCCGTCGGAAAGGACGGCAAAATGCGCGGGATTGCAGCAGCCGAAAAATCCGTCGATCGTCGGCGAGCCTTTCCCCCAGGAAAATTCCAGATCGCCTTGGAATGTGTACGCTTCCAGGCGCAGGGCGCGAGGATTCACCACGTAAAGCAGCCCGTCGCGGCCCACGGCCAGATCGAAATACGGGCTGGTAATGAAAAATCCGGGGATTTTCCGGGCGCGATCCGCCGCGCCGATCCGGTTTATCAATTTTCCGTCGGTATCATAATGCCACACGATTCGGTTGCCCGCATCGGCCAGAAATATATCGTTTTCGGCAACGGCAATCGACGTGGGCAATGCTTTTTCGTTGAGTTTATACCAATCGCCCAGCAGCGTGCCGTCGGCATCGAGGACTTCGACATGATCGCCCGCGCCGACGTAGATGCGGCCCGGATATTTGTGTTCGACGCCGCCGATGGCCAGGCAGCGGGGTTCGTGTTCCAGCTTGATTTCCGTAATTTTCGCCCCCTCGGAATCGAAGACCTGAATGGTCTTGTCGCCGGCCACGAAAATCTTCCCATCCGGCCCGGCGGCCAAGGCATGAGGTTGACTCAGGCCCACGGATATTTCCCCGCTTTGCTTATAGTGTATAAGCGCGGGATCGATTTTTTCTCCAGGCTTCTCGATCCACTGTCCGCCCCAAGGATCCATGCACAACACGGCCGCGATCCCGGCGATAACTGCCACGACAACGGCCAAAGCGATGAATAAATGGACGGCGCTGAATGGTTTAGCAGGCATGTTGAATTATTT